>DJDD01000013.1 GCA_002430925.1 Flavobacteriales bacterium UBA5933 | reverse complement strand
GGCACAATAGATAAATCTATTGTGCCTTTTCTTGTTTTTTATGATTCTAAATTTATTAAAAAAATAGTTATAATTTATGATATATTGTTGATAATAAGTGTTTTTTAAATATATTCATATTATAAAAATAAAATTAAAAATGATTTATTGTAATAAATTTTTCTTATAATTTTATAGTGTAATAAGATTTAAAATCTATGATTTAAGAAAATTTAATTAAGACATTTACAAAAAATAAAAGACAATTTAAATAATAAAACTATGGAAAATTTAGAAGGAGATATTTCAAAATGTCCATTTCATAACGGAACTATGAATAAACCAATAGCTGGTGAAGGTACAACTAATCATGAGTGGTGGCCAAATCAACTTAGAGTAGATATATTAAGACAGCATTCATCTCTATCTGATCCAATGGGAGAAAACTTTGATTATGCAAAAGAATTTGAATCGTTGGATTTAGAAGCAGTTAAAAATGATTTGAAAGAATTAATGACTGATTCACAAGATTGGTGGCCAGCAGATTTTGGTAATTACGGGCCTTTATTTATTCGTATGGCATGGCATAGTGCAGGAACATATCGTATACAAGATGGTCGTGGTGGAGCAGGACAAGGACAGCAACGTTTTGCTCCTTTAAACTCTTGGCCAGATAATGTTGGTTTAGATAAAGCTCGTCGCTTATTGTGGCCTATTAAGCAAAAATATGGTCGTAAAATTTCTTGGGCTGATTTATTAATCCTTACAGGAAATATGGCACTTGAATCGATGGGATTTAAAACAATCGGTTTTGCAGGTGGTCGTGAAGATGTTTGGGAACCAGATATGGATGTATATTGGGGATCAGAAAAAACATGGTTGGAAGAAAGTGGAGGTCCAAATAGTAGATATTCTGGAGATCGTGAGTTAGAAAATCCTTTAGCTGCTGTAGAAATGGGATTAATTTATGTTAATCCAGAAGGACCAGATAAAAATCCAGATCCAATTTTAGCAGCTAAAGACATTCGTGATACTTTTGCTCGAATGGCAATGAATGATGAAGAAACAGTAGCATTAATTGCTGGGGGGCATACATTCGGAAAAACTCATGGTGCTGGTCCTGCTGATCTTGTAGGAAAAGAACCAGAAGCTGCAGGTTTAGAAGAACAAGGTTTAGGATGGAAAAGTGCATATAAATCAGGAAAAGGAGGTGATGCAATAGGATCAGGATTAGAAGTTACATGGACACAAAGACCAACTGAATGGACAAATCTTTTCTTTGAGAATTTATTTGGATTCGAATGGAAATTGACTAAAAGTCCAGCAGGTGCTCATCAATGGGAAGCTATAGATGCTCCAGATAACGTTCCTTTAGCAGCAGATATGTCTCAAAAGCAAAAACCTAGAATGCTTACAACAGATTTGTCTTTGAGATTTGATCCTGAATACGAAAAAATATCAAGAAGATTTTATGAAAATCCAGATCAATTTGCAGATGCTTTTGCAAAAGCATGGTTTAAATTAACGCATAGAGATATGGGACCTCATGATAGATATTTGGGACCAGATGTTCCAAAAGAAATTTTTATATGGCAAGATCCAATTCCATCAGCTAACCATGAATTAATTAATGAAACTGACATTGCTGTTTTAAAAGAAAAATTACTAAATGTAGGTTTATCTATTTCAGAGCTTGTATCGACAGCTTGGGCTTCTGCTTCAACATTTAGAGGGTCAGATAAAAGAGGTGGAGCAAATGGATCAAGAATTCGTTTAGAACCAATGAGAAATTGGGAAGTTAATAATCCTGTTCAATTAGGCAAAGTATTAACTGTTTTAGAAAAAATACAAAATGAATTTAATAATACAGGCAAATTTGTTTCATTGGCTGATTTAATAGTACTTGGTGGTGCTGCAGCTATAGAAAAAGCAGCAAAACAAGCTGGAAATAATATTACGGTTCCATTTATTCCAGGTAGAATGGATGCTTCTCAAGAAGAAACAGATAAAGATGCAATAGCTTACTTAGAGCCAAAAGGTGATGGTTTTCGTAATTATAGAAAAGCAATTAATCCATCCGTTTCTACAGAAGAAATTTTAATTGATAAAGCTCAATTATTAAATCTTACATCTCCTCAATTAACAGTTCTATTAGGAGGTATGAGAGCTTTAAATACAAATTATGATGGCTCAAAACATGGTATTTTTACAACAAGACCTGAACAATTAACAAATGATTTCTTTGTTAATTTATTAGATATGAATACCGAATGGAAGGCTATGGATGAGCGTAAGGAAGTTTATTTAGGAACAGATCGTACAACAGGACAACCAAAATGGACTGCAACTCGTGCGGATTTAGTTTTTGGTTCTAATTCTGAATTACGTGCTGTTGCAGAAGTTTATGCAAGTGCTGATGCACAAGAAAAATTTGTAAATGATTTTGTTGTTGCATGGAATAAAGTTATGAATGCAGATCGTTTTGATATTAAAAAATAATTATTTGTGCCATAATAATAAAAAATGCTAATCGTACGATTAGCATTTTTTTTATTTTCTTTACGGTTTTCCGTAAAGAAATTAGGTTTTATTAAAATACTTTTGCGGACTTAAATTAACATGATGAAAAAAAGTATTTTATTGGTAGGTTTTTTATCTTCCACATTAATTTTTAATAGCTGTGGTGTCATTTTTGGTGGTAGCAGATATGTAGGTGATATAAGAGTTAATAATCATCCTAATGCTGAAATTTATGCTAATGGAGAAAAAATTGGAACTGGTGAAGTTACTAAATCTTTCAAAAGAAGTAAAGATTTAAAAATTGAAGTAAAACAAGATGGTTGTGAACCTAAATCGCAAGTTTTTGAAAATAGGTTTAGAACAGGAAATTTTATATTAAGTGTTATTACTTTTGGTATTGTTGGTATTGCTGTTGATTTAGGAACAGGTGCTTCTTACAAACCAGATCATAGAAATAATGATGCAATCGATAAAGTTTCTGATAAAAAATACATATTTAATGTTGATTATTCTCAATGTAAATAATGAATATTATAGAAGTTAAATTGTGGTTTATAAATCACAGTTTTCTTTTATTACAATAAAGTTCTTTAAACTATTTTTATAATATCTAATAATTGATTTTTAGACTTCAATTTGCAATAGTGATTGAAGCGGCATCCTTTTTAGATGGGGGATTGTGTTTCGAGTTTGTTATTAGCGGGGTCGAAATACAATAAACAAGTTGCTTTGTAGATAGTAATATGCAATCTAAAAAGATATAGCGTAAAAGCCGGTGCGAAGCAATTGCCCAAGAGAATAGATATAATTTTTAAAAAGTTTAAAATATCTTTAATATTAATTTTTAACTAAAAAAATAAACTTAAATTAATGCTATTTATATTTGATTTGAAATCTCGAACATTATTATTTAAAAGTCATATGAAATCAATAACTACCTTTTTATTATTTTTTACCTCATTATTAGTTTATAGTCAAAATAATGATTTTAAATATGGTAAGCCATCAGAAAATAATCTTAACTATACAAGTGTTCCTTTTGATAAAAACGCAGATGCTGTAATACTTTATGAACAAGGGATAATGGATCTTTTACCTGCTAATTATAGATTAGAGGTGAAAAGAAGAATAAAAATATTAACTGAAGAGGGTGTTAAAAATGCTAACATTAGACTAAGTTATTATAGTAAAAATAAAAATGAATATATTTCTGGAATCAAAGGAAATACAATCAATAATGTAAATGGAGAAGTTGTTGTAACGCCGATTGATTCTAAAGAGGTATTTGATACCAATATAAATGAATTATATTCTGCTAAAGTTTTTACATTTCCTAACGTAAAAGTAGGATCAATTATAGAATATGTATATGTAAAAAATAGTCAACTGAATTTTTCTATTGATGCATGGAATTTTCAGCATGACATTCCTTCCTTGTACAGTGAATTTAATTTGAATAATTCTACTTATGGTGGTTATTCTATTATTACTATTGGGGATGAATTGAATTCTAAATATAAAAATAAAAAATCAAATAATTCTAAATGGATTTTAACGAATTTGAACAGCTTTAATGATTTAAAATATGTTTACAATAAAGAGGATCAGAGTGAAAGAATAAAATTACAAGCAGATAATTACCATACTGATGGAGTGACAAAAAATACACTTGAAGCTTGGAAAAAATTAATTAATGATTTGAATAATGAGTATTTATCGAATAGGAATGGTTCATTTGTAAAAGATATAGCTAAAACAATTCCAGATGGTAAAGATGAAGAGGAGACATTAAGAAACATTATTAATTATGTGGATGATAATGTAAAATGGAATAATTATTATTCAATTGTTCCTAAATTAACCAATCGTAATTTGGTAAACGAGAAAAAAGGTTCAACAGCAGATCTGAATTTATTTTTGAATGAAATTTTATTAGCTAAAGGATTCAAATCTCATCTCGTTTTATACAGTACCAGAGATCATGGTCAATTAAGAATCGGTTATCCATATATTAATCAATTTAATTCTGTGATGACAGTTGTAGAATTAAAAAATGGTTTACCAATAATTTTAGATGCAGCGCAACTGAATAGTCAACAAATCAATTATGGACCAATAGATGCTTTCAATTATTATGGTGTTATACTAGATAAAGGAGATGCTAATTTTGTAAAATTAGCCCAAAGATTATCGAGCTATGAATCTGTTATGAATTATCAATTTACAAATAATAATGTTATATTGAATAGAAGAGATGGTTTTAATGGATATTTTTATAATGGAGATCCAAATGATAAAAATGTATTAAAATATTATTTAACAGAATCTTTAGAAATTCCATTTGATGTTGATAATGAAACAAAACTTGTATATGAAAATGATAAATATGTAAAAAGCTACAAGAGTTTAAGCAATACTGTTAAGGCTCCATTTTACACATTTATAAGCCCTTTAAGGGAATTTTTAAAACAATATACTTTTGAAGATAAAAACAGAGATAGAAATATAGAGTTTAATTTTCCTTATTTATTTAATATCAATATAAAATTTAAAATTCCAGAAGGATATGAAGTTGTATTAGACGATAAATTTAAGGCTCATCATAAAACAGATTTAGGTTTAGAATATTATCAAGATCTTAAAATAAAAGAGAATCAGGCAACTATTATTTATCAATTTATTTTACCAGAAGGTGTTTTTGAATCATCAAAATACAACAAATTAAAATTATTTTTTGATCAAATAAAAGCTGAGTCCAATAAAGAAGTTTTAATGAAAAAGAAACAATAGTTACAAGTTTATATAACTATTAAAGTTGTTTAATTTATTTTAGGGCAATCCCTACGGGCCGTGCTTTTACGCTATATCT
>DJDD01000110.1 GCA_002430925.1 Flavobacteriales bacterium UBA5933 | reverse complement strand
ACCATACTGTTGGTAAGGATGGTGTACAAGTAGCCTCTATTTTATTAGGAACGGGAGGACTTAAGAAAGTAGTTGATAAAGTAGACGACGGTGTTGAAAAAGTTGGTAAAGAGATCATATCAGAAGTTGATGATGCACTAGTAAAGCAGATTGACGGAGCAGATGGTGTTGCGAAAAGGGAGCTTAAAAAAGCTAAAGAAACTGGACTGATTGATACTGATGTCATTGAAAGTGGTGTTAACGAACTTAATGACATTGCCACTAAAAAAGGTAACAAGTTATCTTGGGAGGAAATACAAAAATTCTTTAAACGTGGTAATGATTTTAACAGAAAAGCACTCACGAAATATGATTTTAATGAAATAGTATTAGAAAATGGTAAACGTTTAGATAGTTATATCCCTGGAAAAGAGATAATTTCTCGCAAAGCAACAACTCTCTCTAACATTAAGCCAGAAACATTTAATAATTATTTACAAGAATTGATAACTAAATATAAAAAGGGTACTAAAATTAATTCATCTAAAACTTCTGGAGTTCTGGAAGGTGATTACTTTTTAGAAATTCCTACTTCAAATAAATCATTCTTTGAAAGTAGTTCAGAGTTTCAAAAAGTACTAAATGACTTTAATAAAAATAAAAGTGTTAATATTAAAATTAAATATTTAGACGAGTAAACAATTATAATATGAAGAATAAAATAGTATATGTTTTAAATAAGATTGATTTTGCTAATCGATATATTACATTGTGTAATAATTTTTTAGATTTTAATAATGGAATGAATTTTACTAAACATGATGTCTTAGATGTTATCAATGACAATAATGTTGATATGAAATTTATATCTAAAGAGAAACTATTCATAAAGGATTATTTTATCAAAGGATTCACAGCAAGATTAATTATAGGATATAAAAATGGATTCATCGATTGTATGTATTGGATTTTCAAAAATGAAGTAACTATCTTAAATGAAAGTTTTAGAGGTGTTTCATTATTACAAGATACAGAATTTAATGATAAGGTTTTGTTCAGATTTCCAATAGCCACAAATATAGATGATTTACAACAAATATTGAAGGAGCTATTATCATTGAATAATGATTTTATTTCTGAACTTAATATTGAATATCTTGATGAATAATATGAAGAAAGTAAAACAATTAAGAATTTATGAGAGTATAGATTTTTACAATCGTTATGAACAATTAAGCAAAAAGTACCAATTAGACGGTTATAATGAAGGTTTAGAAATTGTTTCAAGAAAAGCGACAGATTTCGATAATATTAAAACATCTACATTCGAAAGCTATTGTAATGAATTGATTAATAAATATAAAGTGGGGACAAAAATTACAGCACCAAAATATTCAGAATTAAATGGGAAAACATTGCAAGGAAAATATAAACTGGAAGTTCCTAAGTCAAATGAAATATCGTCAAAGCTGAATGAGTTTAAAGAAATGTAGGAAAAAAGGGAATTGAAATTGTATTTGAAATAGAATAATATGATACCAGAAAAAGAAATAAAGATTTTAGAAAAAATTGATTATGCAAATAAATTTCTCAATATAAGAAGAAAATATATGGGAGAAAGTAAATCCTTTTGGCTATTTAAAAAATCTGATATACTCAAAGCATTTAAAATATTGGGGTATGATTTAAAATATATTACAGAGGGAGCTTATGTAATAGATAGAAGTAAAGAAAATTATTGTTTTGAATACCGTTTTGTTATTAGTAAGAATAATTTCAGTATATACATGTATATATATGCAAATGATATTTTGCTTGAGGAACGGGTTTCAAATATTGGGACATTCTTAAGATATCTTAATTTCAATCAAGATCTTGCTGAAGAAATAAATACAAATGGATTTATATTAGATTCATTAGATACATTAACTAACTATATACAAGATGCAATAGAATTATTAGATGAGTTTATCAAAGAATATTGATTGGTAGTATTTCAAAAGATGCAGTTGGAGGGCAATCTGTTCATAATGCTATATAGGGCAACAAAATTCTTTATATAGTGCTTGGAGAAAAGAGAACCCATTAAAGCAAATGGAAATTGGTGAAATGGCTGATATAGAGATAAAAGCAATGATTAACGCAGGGATTCCAGAAGATATTGCAACTGGTTGGGTTGTAAAAGGTCTAGAAGATTTACAAACAAAAGGAGTAAAAAGTATTGCAAATATCCCATGGAATGGTGTAAATTAAAATATAAATAAAATAATATGAAATCTAATAATGAAATTTTAAATGAATTTGGAAATATTCTTATCGAAAATGTTTATGATAGTCAGCTTCGGTTTATAATGAATAGTATTATAGATCTGTCTCAGACAGAGGATTATCTAAATCTGTTTAAAGGTATGAATGAAATTCAAAAAAAAGAAATAGAGAAATATACTAAAGAAATATTGTCGGGGGCATTATTTGATTTTCTTAAAGTATTAGAAGAAAATGATGGATATAAATTAGTTTATGGTAATACTTGTGACAATCAGTTAGATTTAAATAAGATAAGTGAGAATTTGAAAGCTGAACCTATTATTGAAAACGGTTGGATAGATAGGTTTAGTAAATACGCAGACGTAAAGAATAATAAAAATGAAAAATAACCAAAAAATATTGGATGAGTTTGGTAAAAAATTAATTGATAATTATGCAGATGATATAAATTATCACAATGAAATTACAAATGTAAAAGAAGTATTAGAGTTTATGGAGTCAAATAATGATTGGTATAATTTAATTTTCAAATAGAATGATAAAAAAGTGTGTAATTAATAATGTAAAAGAATTTGAAATTCTTAATAATCAAATTTATATAGGAAACGACACCTTTCTAATAATATATGATTTTCATTTAAAAATCTTAAAAAATGAAGAGATAGGAGTTTTTTTTTAAAAAAATTTAATAATTATATATTATTACAACCAAAAAGTGATGAAGAAAGAGAAAATGTTTATGTGATAAATGAAAAAAATAAAAAAAATAAATTACTTCTTAGTTTAATATTAACACATAGTTTTATAGAAAATGATAGACTATATATTCTAAATTCAAATAGAAATATAATTCAGTATGATAATAAACTAAATAAAATAACCGAATATCATAATATTGGTAGATTTCCAAAATTATTTGTAAATAATACATATTTAAAGATTATAAATGATAAATTATTCTGTTATGAGATCAATAATAATGATCAAATCTGGCAACAATCATTTACAGATTTATTACAATCAGAAGAAGTGTTGTTACGCTATTATTACGTTTACCAAGAAAAATTAATACTTCATTTACGCACAAATGGTTTACCACAGAATAAATACGTTGCCGTTGTATTAGATGTTAATACAGGTAAAGAACTTTATTGCACAGAAGAAACATTGGGTAAAAAATTAATAAATGGACTAGGTTATACATTATACGACCAAAATTTATGGATAAGTAATCCCGAAACGTATGAAGTAAAACGTATTGATTTATCAGAAACACTATTTCCATTAAATAAAATAATAGACGATAAAATAGGCGATGTAGATTTAGGAAAAACAGAAGTTAAATTTAGATTTTCACCAGATTATTTTACAGTAGAGTATCCTTACTTATATTTTTCTGAGCAAAGA
>DJDD01000097.1:44126-46176 GCA_002430925.1 Flavobacteriales bacterium UBA5933 | reverse complement strand
CCTTTTGAGACAGCCTCTTTCTTTATATTTATTGAATGATATTCAATTATTTTGTAGCTGGAGCTTCTGTAGCTGGAGCTTCAGTTGCTGGAGCTTCTGTAGCTGGAGCTGCTGCTTCTTCTACTTTAGCTGCTGCTGAATCAACTTTAACTGCTGCTGAATCTAATGTAGCTGCTGCTGAATCTACTGTAGCTACTGCTGAATCAGCTGTTGCTTCTACTGTTTCTTCTGCTTTTTTCTCTCCACAAGATACTGCTCCTAATGATAAAGCTGCTACTGCAACTACTGCGAAAAATTTTTTCATGACTTAATTGTTTTTATAATTATTAATAATTTTCGATTAATTTTCTTTGTCAAAGTTATTTTTAATTCGAAGTAATTTCATGTAAAATTGATGTAATATAATTGTAATTAAAAAATACCGAAAAAACAAAGTTTAAAATACTGTATTACAATATTTTGTTTTTTTATTTTACAATTAAAAATAATGTTTTGTAAAATAAAAAATAGAAATAATGACTAATTATTTTCTAATCATAAACAAATTTAACCTCAATAAATGTTTTTTTTTCTTTATTAATTAATAAGATTCACAAAAAAAATTATTTATTTATACATTTGTATAAATTTAATTAAAATATATGCTAGTAGTTTCTTACATTCAAGAAAACAAAGACCGTGTAATTGAAGGATTAAAAAAACGTAACTTCAAAAATTTAGGTCTTGTTGATGAAGTTTTAAATGTTGATGAACTTCGTCGTAAAACTCAATTTGAATTAGATAATGTATTAGCTGAATCCAACAAATTAGCAAAAGAAATTGGTAATTTGTTTAAAGATGGTAGATCGGAAGAGGCTAATGAATTAAAAAACAAAACTGTCGATTTAAAAGAAAAATCGAAAGAATTACAGGATTTATTATCTTCTTACGAAAACTCCGTTAAAGAGATTTTATATCAAATTCCAAATATTCCAAATGAAATCGTTAAAGCTGGAAAAAGTGCTGATGACAATGAAATTGTATTTGAACATGGTGATGCAACTCCAAAACCAAATAATTTACCACATTGGGAATTAGCTAAGAAATTTGATATTATTGACTTTGAATTAGGTGTTAAAATAACTGGAGCTGGATTCCCTGTTTATAAAGGTAAAGGTGCTCGATTACAACGTGCACTTACACAATTCTTTTTAGATAAAAATGCTGATGCTGGTTATACTGAAATTGTACCTCCATTTGTAGTAAATGAGGCTTCTGGATATGGAACTGGTCAGTTACCTGATAAAGAAGGACAAATGTATTATATTCAGGAAGATGATTTGTACTTAATTCCTACAGCAGAAGTTCCTGTAACAAATATTTATCGTGATACAATTGTAAAGGCTGAAGATTTACCAATTACATTGACAGCTTATTCTCCTTGTTTCCGTAGAGAAGCTGGTTCTTATGGGAAAGATGTAAGAGGTTTAAACCGTTTACACCAATTTGAAAAAGTAGAAATTGTTCGTATTGAAAAACCAGAAAATTCTTATGCTGCATTAGATGGAATGGTAGAACACGTAAAAGGTATTTTAGAAGATTTAGAATTACCTTACCGTATTTTACGTCTTTGTGGTGGAGATACAGGATTTACTTCTGCAATTACTTATGATTTTGAAGTTTTCTCTGAAGCACAAGAAAAATGGTTAGAAGTTTCTTCGGTTTCGAACTTTGAAACTTTCCAAGCCAATCGATTAAAATTACGTTATAAGGATGAAAATGGAACACAATTAGCACATAGCTTAAATGGTTCTGCATTAGCTTTACCTCGTATTTTAGCTTCTATATTAGAGAATCATCAACAAGAAGATGGTACAGTTAAAATACCGAAAGCATTACAGCCATATACACGTTTTGAAATATTAGACTAATAGTCTAGCTATATAAAATAAAAAAGCTCGGGATATGTCCCGAGCTTTTTATTTTATATGATTAGATTTTTTTATTTAATGTATGTTAATTACTATTATTTAACTCGTTTTCTTTTAAAAATGAATTTGCAATAGTGATT
>DJDD01000097.1:17232-44003 GCA_002430925.1 Flavobacteriales bacterium UBA5933 | reverse complement strand
AAAAGATATAGCGAAAAGCACGATGCGAAGCAATTGCCTAAAAATAAATATTACTTTATGTTTTGCTTATATACAAATCTCAACGTACTTATCGTAAAAAATAATTTTTATAAGATGAATGTTAATTCATTTTTTAAACTAATTTCCCATTCAGGAACATTTACCTGGTAAGTTTCTTTAATTTTTGTTTTATCCAATAAACTATATGCTGGACGTTTGGCTTTGGTAGGGAATGCAGAGCTAGGAACAGGATTAATTTCTATAGTTGAATTTGAGTATTCTTTGATTTTATTAGCAAAATCAAACCAAGAACATTCACCTTCATTAGAATAATTAAAAATTCCATAAACTATTTGTTCTTTTTCTATAATATCTAATATAGCTTTTGCTAAATCTAATGCATTGGTTGGCGAGCCAATTTGGTCGTTAACAACCGACAAGGATTCTCTTTCTTTAAATAATTTCAACATTGTTTTCACGAAATTATTTCCAAAACGAGAATAAACCCAAGCTGTTCTTAAAACAATTGTTTTTGGATTGTTATTTATCGCAAGAATTTCTCCATCTAGTTTTGTTTCTCCATAAACACCAATAGGATTAGTTTTATCGTCCTCTTTGCGTGGAATAGAATCCGTTCCATCAAAAACATAATCCGTTGAAATATGGATAAATGGAATGTTTTTTTGATTGGTGATTTTGGCTAAATATTCGGTAGCTTTAGCGTTAACTAAATAAGCATCTTCTGGGAAATCTTCAGCTTTATCAACAGCAGTATACGCAGCACAATTAACTACAAAATCAAAATGCTTATCTTGAAAATAACTTTCGATTAAGCTTTCATTGGTAATATCAAGTTCATTTCTTGTTACAAAAAAACATTCGATATTTTTATAGCTCTTTGATTGTTCTAAAATTGACTGACCTAATTGTCCATTAGCTCCAGTTATTAATATTTTTTTCATTTGATTGATATCGTTTTAGGAAGATTTTTAGTTTTGTTCTTGAATCAAACTCATTACTTTATCTACAGTTTGTTGTAGATTCAGTTCTGAATTATCAACCTCTATCGCATCTTGAGCTTTTCGCAAAGGAGAATAAGCTCTGTTAGAATCTATGTAATCTCTTTCTTTTACATTTTTAAGAACCTCATCTAAGGTAATATTTTTTCCTTCTTGTTGGTATTCTAAAAAACGACGTTTTGCTCTAATTTCTGGAGATGCTGTGATAAATATTTTGATATCTGCGTTAGGAAAAACAGTTGTCCCTATATCACGTCCATCCATAACAATTCCTCCATTTTTGCCCATTTCTTGTTGTAGATGCACGCAATAATCACGAACAGCAGGAATTTCTGAAATTGGACTAACCATGTTGGAAATTTCCATAGAACGGATTTCCGTTTCTACATCAACACCATTTAAATAAGTATGATTTTTTAATGTATGAGAATCTTTCTGAAAGGATATTTTGATATCATTAAGATGATTAATCAAGGTATTAACATCAATTTTTTTATTGTTAATAAATCCTTTCTGAAATGCGTACAAGGTTACAGCTCTGTACATTGCCCCACTATCAATATGTGTATAATTTAAGTTTTTGGCAATAATTTTTGACATCGAACTTTTACCAGTTGATGAAAAACCATCTATTGCAATAATTAAATCTCCTTTCATTAAAATACGAATTGATAACAAATATAATGTTTTATGTTTGTTTGATAAGTATCTACAACCAAGGATTACTTCTCCAATAATCTCTCCCTTGTATTATTCTATCTAAATTTATAATCAAACCTATATGATTTGATCCTCCTGATTTGTGGTAATTCGCATGACCATACTCAAACCTAAATGCATTTATACGAAGTCCAAAACCATAAGTAAACCCTGATAAAGAGCGAATACCATCTACAGATAAATCATTTCCTCTTTTGAAATTGTACCCTAAACGCATATTAAAATCTGAATCTGGAAATAACTCACCACCAACAGAAACATGATCTATTATTTTACGACCAAAAGTAACTTCTTCTCCGTTTTTATTGTAGGTCTGTGAAATATCAAATTTTTGCAAATCATGCAATGATAAAGTAAATTCTAAGGGAACATGTTCTAATCGATGAGAAAGACCCAAATTAATTTGAGTAGGCATTTTTTCTGTCGTTCCACTATAGGTTTGTAACTGTCCTCCCAAATTACGAACAACAAATGAGATATTAATATTTTTATCAAAATCATGATAAGACAAACCTAAATCTGCTGCGATGGCAGAAGATTTATATGTTTCTATGGTCGAATTTATATATTTTAAATTCGCTCCTAATGTCCAATAATCCCCTATTACTCGGGCATAACCAAGCGTAATTGCTGCATCGCTCGCTTTGAAATCACCAGTAAGATTACCATTTTGATCTGCACCGACTAGCTTTCCATAATCTACATATTGCCCATGAAGTGATAGATAATTTTCTTGATCTATTTCATACACCGTAGAAAACGTTCCAAAATTAACATCAGCAATATAACTCACATAATTTAGCGCAAATTGTCCATGCATTTCTCTATTCATCAAAGCAGGATTCCATAAAGAACTGTTAGGATCTGCATCCCATGATGTTTGTGCATTACCACCTAAAGCTGCTTGACGAGCTGAAGTTGTGATATTTAAAAATGCGTATACACGTGTTCCGTCTTGCGCAAAAACAATCGTTGAAAACGCAACTAACATTAATGTACTTATATTTCTAAACATTCAGCAAAAATAGATATTTTGTAATAACGAAAACAGTAATGTTTTCGTATATGATCAGTTAAATTAAAAATTATACTTATCTTCCATTAACCTAAAAACATTCTATGGAATATTATTTTACTCTAGTTATTATTATTTTGATTATTATTTTATTTAAGAATGATAATCATCTTAAAAAAAGAATTGATGATCAAGATATACGTATAAAAAAATTACAACGTAAAATTGAGGCAGAAAAAGTTGAAATGGAACCCATTTCAAAAAATCAAACGATTGATACATCACCAATTACAATTAATGAAAAGAAAATTGATAATACTATAAAACCTCAAATCAATTTAGAGCAAAAGGATTCATGGATTGATTCTTCAATTAATAAATTAGTCGATTTTCTTAAAGATAATTTCCTTACCATTACAGGGATTATAACTCTTGTACTTGGAATTGGTTATTTTGTAAAATATGCAATTGACCAAAATTGGATTAGTGAAAATTTCCGTTTCTACATTGGAATATTTGTAGGATTTGGTATTATAAGAATTGCTCATAAATTGAGAAAAGGATATGAAATTTTTTCCTCTATACTCATAGGGGGAGGTATTTCTATTTTATATTTCTCTTTGACGATTGCATTTAGAGAATATCATCTTTTCTCCCAAAACATAACTTTTTTACTGCTTACATTTGTTACTGTATTTTCTATTGTATTAGCATTAATATACAACAAACAAGTTTTGGCTATTTTTTCTATTATTGGGGGTTTTTGTGCTCCATTAATGATTAGTTCTGGCGAAAGTAATTATACTTTTCTTTTTTCCTATTTAGTTCTACTTAATATCAGCATGTTATACATGTCTTTTAAAAAGAAGTGGGAAATAATTACATATATCGCATTTGTATTTACTTCAATCTATAGTTTAGCATGGATAAACGAAACAAGTTCTAAAATGCAGTTATTGTTTTTCTTTGTCAACTATGTAATTTTTAACCTAAATAGCTTGATTAACTATTTTGATAAAAAAGAGTTTTCTGTGGCAAATAGTATTTTATTATCTATCAATACCATTGTGGCAACTAGCTTAATTGCAAGTAATTATTCTATCGATATGAAAAAATATTCAGCATTAATTTCTTTTCTGTTTTCTGTAATCAATCTAGGATTATTTTTTTGGATTAAAAACACTTCAAAAAATAAATTACTTCAAAATACATTACTAGGTTTAGGAATAACATTGTTTACAATGAGTATTGCATTGGGATTCAAGCCAAATGTTATTTCATTATGTTTTGCTTTAGAATCTACATTATTATTGTACTTATGGAAAAAATCAAAAGAGAATATTTTTAAATTATTCTTCATAGCAATGTTTCCATTCCTATTTATTGCACTTTGTGTTAATTGGTTTTCTTATATCGAAACAGAAAATACACTTCCAGTTGTATTAAATAAAGTTTTTATAACAAGTACAATTGTCTCATTATGTTCGGTATGTAATATCTTATTGATTAATGATTTTGAAGAAGATGAGACATTTTTCGGCTTAAAATTAACTCACTCAAAATTAATCTTTACAATCATATCTGTCTTTATAATTTACAATAGTATTTTATTTGAATTGGTCTATCAAATAGAATCATATTTTTATTATCAAGAAATCATCTGCTTTATATTAATTTATACATTATACTTTAATTCTATTTTATTTGTAAGTAACAGAATATTAAAGTTAAATAAAGTTATTGTCTACTTGATATTATCTATAACAATGCTATGTATTTTTCTTTTACCAATAATAGCAAATAATATAAATGAAATTCCACAAACTAACTTTGTTTCGAATAATTATTATATCTACATATTGTACCTTATCCCTACAATTTATAGTCTATATATTATTTGTCATAAAAATGAATTTAAAGAATCAAACAGCTTACAAATTATATTTTCAATCTTAATTACCTATACTTTCAGTTTCGAGATTTATAATCTTTTCATGTTGGCTACAACACAAATCTCGGAAACAAATTATAGCCATCAACAAGATATTTTTAGATTAATTCTATTACCAATATGCTGGGCAATTATTGGATTTAGTTTTTTATTTATTGGAATAAAAAATCAAATCAAAGCATTCCCTTTGTCAGGCTTAATTCTTTTTGGATTAATCATCCTTAAACTATATTTTATTGATGTTTGGCAAATGAACAATGTTTTTAGAATAGTATCTTTTATAGTTTTAGGAATATTAATCTTATTGACATCTTTTACCTATCAGAAATTAAAAAAATTAATGATTAATTTAATAGACAATAAAAAAACGCAAGATTAATCTTGCGTTTTTACTGTTGTTATTTTTAATGCTTCAGCAATTTCTTGAACATCACCAGAAGAAGGTGATTCGAATATTTCTAAATGGAATAAAGAAACTACAGCAATAATATGATCAAAAATATCGGCCATAATCACCTCGTATTCATTCCAAAGAATTGTATTCGCAAACATAAACAATTCCAAAGGCAAACCATGCTCTGTTGGCTGTAATTGTCTTACTTCAAACATCATATCTGTACGGATTTTAGGACTATTAAACGTATATGCTTTTATATACTGTCTATATAAGCCAACATTTGTTAACCTTCTTCCATTTGCAGAAACCGTAGGATCTATATTCTTACTTACATTATAAGTATTTATCTCATGCGTTTTTTCATCAATGTACTCTCGTAAAAGTTGTATTTTTTTTAATTCTTCAATTTCATTTTCAGTAAGAAAACGGACAGAAGACATTTTTATATTCAATGATCTTTTTATTCTACGCCCTCCAGCCTTTTGCATTCCTCTATAGTTTCTGAACGAATCAGAAACCAAAGCGTATGTAGGAATCGTTGTAATTGTTTTATCAAAATTCTGAACTTTTACAGTTCCCAAATTTATTTCTATCACATGTCCGTCTGCTCCATATTTAGTCATCTCTATCCAATCACCAACACGAACCATATCATTTATAGAAACCTGTATACTTGCAACAAACCCAAGAATTGTATCTTTAAAGACCAACATCAATACTGCCGACGCAGCTCCCAAAGAAACTAGAAATGCAATAGGAGATTGACCAGTTAGTATAGAAAAAATAAGAATTCCAGCTACAAAAAACACAACGATATTTATTACTTGCAAATAACTGTCAATAGGTTTATCAGTAAAAGATTTTTTTGTTCTCAAAAAATCTCTAAAAGTTCTAAAAACTGCAGAAAATAACAATGCTATCGTAACAACTTGTGTTATACTTATAATTTGTACAGCTATATTTATCCAATTCGGAAATCCCTTAAATATCAGTGGAATGGCATCTTTTGCTACAACAAGAGGTACAAGATGAATTAAATACCTTAATACTTTATTTTCGATGAGTAAATCATCTAATTTTGTTTCACTTTTTTCAATAAATTTAGTTACAAGCAATAATAAAACTTTTCTCAATAAGAAATCAACAACATATAAAATCAACAATAAAGCAATTGTTAAAACAGCAGAAGTAATAAGTGTTGTAAAATAAGTAGAAAGCCCTGTTTTTGCAATCAAATTAAATGTTGTTCGATACAAATCGCTCTGTAAATTTTTATCTAAAATTTCCATAATTCATAAAACTGATAAAGCAAAAATAAGATTTGTAATTTTTAGTACAAAGTTTGAGTAAAGGAATTAATTTTTAAAAAAAGTATTCTCTTATCATAAAAATAATTTGGGCGTTCGGGCGGGTTTTCCGTTTTATCTTTTTATTTAGCAAAATGCTACATAAAAAGGATGCCACTGCAACCCCTAACGCACTTATAGAATTTATATATATAAATTCGCAGTTTTCTTGCTCCAATTAACGAAAGCTTACGCGTAAGTGATTATTATTTTAATGCTGTAAAATTACTTTATTATTTAAAATAAAAAACCTCAGAGCAAGTCTGAGGTTGTAATTTCTTTTTTTAGAGTGCAGCATTAAAGCATATAAATACATGAATAATGGGACACTATGTTCTGCAAAGGTAACAAATATTTTATAAAAAAATTAGTCTTTATGTAATAAATAATTAATTTTTTCTCCAATTATATTGCTTATAGCATTATCTTTTTTATCATAATCTAAAAATAATTTATTTAATTCTTCAGAAAGTTGATTTGACCTATTTTCTGATATTTGGTTCAAAATAAATATGATAACCTTAATACAAGAGTCTAAACAGTGTCGATCGTTGTTGTTAAAATTAAAATAAGGAAGTTTAGGAATTCCATAAGTATTTCGTAGGTCAAACATAATACCGCCATGAGCACAATAGTTTCTAACAAAAACTATAGTTTCCATTAATTTAATAAACTTTTCAGTATCATTTACATTGTAAAGTTTTGATATTCTTTCTTTGATATCGTTATCTAGTAAAGATTTGAATATTTTTAGATTTGTTCCAAAAGTGAAATACTCTAAAGTTTTCCATGCTGGAGCATATTTGTCATTAATATTTTTTTATGATGATTGGCTATTACTTTATTTTTTTTTTAAATCAAAATTATAGTAACCATCAAATTGATTAATGAAAGTTTTAGAAACTACTTTTGGATGAACAAACCAAGTTGGAGTTTCTTTGTATTTATTTGAGCAATAATAAATTAATTTTGTCCTAAAATTAATTTCAATTCTGTTAATTGATTTAATCAATAAATGTCTAAGATCTACGTACATATAGTATAAATCAAGAATTGTAGAAAATTTAGTATTTTCTTTAAAATTATGATTTCTATCACTATCTAAAGATTCTTTTCCAAATGATTGCCAGTAAAACCCTAGTCTATAATATCCAATATCGAGTAAAACATCTTTGATTTTATCATGAGATAAATCTAAGATCATTCCTCTTTCTTCTAATTTTGCTATTTGTTGTGAAATAGAAGTTGCAATTTTACCCATAGTATTTATAAATCTAAAAAAATATCTTTTAACCAATATTGGTAATTGATTCAATTAAACGCTAAAATTAACTATTTTTATACTTTATTTTAGAAAATATATTTATTCTAACTATTAATGAAAAAATCAGAAATTCAACAAAATCTACATACTTTATCTCAAAATATTGAGCAAGAAAACTTTATTTATGATTTCTTATCATCCTTTGGGTTGTCTAAAACTACAATAACTCGTCTTAAAAAAGGAGATTATAATCTTTCTAAAGTTGATGGAGAATTATTTTACAAAGGGAAAATATTTTTCAAAGTAGAAAAAGAAGCTAATCTTCTGAATCTGATTGATGAGTTGGCAAAAGATGAAAAAATCAAGAAACAAAAACCTCGTTTTATTGTTGTAACTGATTTTAAAGATATTTTAGCTGTTGACACCAAATTAGGGAACAATAAAGAATTTCCGATTGAAGAATTAGGTGAACAGACTGATTTTTTTCTACCACTTTCTGGTGCAGAGATTTACCGCGTAAGCAATGATAACAAATTAGATCGTGACGCAGCTTACAAGTTAGGCGAATTGTATGATATTTTGGTAGTTGATAATCCTGATTGGATTGCACAAGGAAGTCATCAATTAAATATCTTTTTATCGCGTTTGTTATTTTGTTTTTTTGCAGAGGATACAGGGATTTTTGAAGTGAAAAGTATTTTTACAGAAACACTTGCAAATAACACTAAAAAAGATGGTTCTGATGTTGATTTATTTTTAACAACGCTTTTCAAAAAATTAAATACACCCGAAAATCAGGGAAGTTTTGAACCTCATTTTGATAAATTTCCGTATGTAAATGGTGGTTTATTTCGTGATGATATTTTATGTCCGAAATTTTCGACTAAAGCTCGTCAAATTCTTTTGGATTCAGGCGAATTAGATTGGTCCGAAATTAACCCTGATATTTTTGGTTCGATGATTCAGGCAGTTGCCGATCCAGCCGAACGTAATAATTTGGGAATGCATTATACTTCGGTTGTTAATATCCTAAAGTTAATCAAACCTTTGTTCTTGGATGATTTGTACGAAGAATTCGAAAAAAATAAAGGTAAAATAAAAGGATTAGAAGCTTTATTGGATAGATTAGGTAAGATTAAATTTTTCGATCCTGCCTGTGGTAGTGGAAACTTCTTGATTATTACATACAAAGAATTACGAAATCTCGAAATTCAGATTATTAAAGAATTATTAGATTTGAATGCTACTCAACGTAAAATTTATTTTTCTCAAATTAAACTTTCTCAGTTTTATGGGATAGAGATTAAAGATTTTGCACACGAAATGGCGATACTTTCACTTTGGTTGGTTGAGCATCAAATGAACCAAGTTTTTGAGTTGGAATTGTTAGATTACGGAAAATCGAATCCTATTTTACCGCTTAAAGAAAGTGGAAACATAACTGCTGGTAATGCGGCTCGTGTTGATTGGGAACAAGTTTGTCCGAAAAACGATGCTTCGACAGGCTCCGCAGACGAAATATACATTATTGGAAATCCGCCGTATTTAGGAGCAAGAATTCAAGACGCTGAACAAAAGTATGATATAGCTCTTAATTTTCCGAAATTAAAAGGTGCTAATAACTTAGATTATATTTTTATCTGGTTTTATAAAGGAGTAAACTACATCAAAAATTACAATGCTAAATTAGGATTGGTTTCTACTAATTCAGTTTCTCAAGGAGAACAAGTTTCTTTATTGTGGCCAAAATTATTGAATGATGAGATTGAAATTGACTTCGCTTATCAATCATTCAAATGGATAAATAATGCCAAAGGTAATGCTGGTGTTACTGTAGTTATCATTGGTTTGAGAAATGTATCAAACGAACCAAAATATATTTTTACAGAATCGATAGCTAAAGAAGTTAAAAACATCAATGCTTATCTATTAGAAGGGAATAATGTTTTTATAAGTCCTCGTACAAAACCTCTTGCTCAAATTCCTGAAATGAATTTTGGGAATATGCCTAATGATGGTGGTGGATTAATTCTTAATCAAGAAGAATACGAGACTTTTTTAAATATAGATGAATCTGATATTTTTTTAAAAAAATATATGGGAGCGGATGATTTTTTAAATGGCAAATTCAGATATTGCTTATGGTTTGATAAAGATAACTATAAACACTTTGAAAATATAGATATTATAAAGCATAAATTTAATATCGTATTTAATCATCGTGATCAAAGTAAAAGAGAAGCTACAAATAGACTAAAAGAAATTTACTATTCATTTGGAGAAGTAAGATTTAAAGAGAGTGAGTCTATTATTATACCTGCTACATCTTCAGAAAGAAGAGAGTACATTCCTATAGGTTTCTTGAATTCAGATACAATTATATCTAATTCTGCAATGGCTATTTACGATGCCCAACCTTGGCTTTTCGGTGTACTCCACTCCAAAATGCATATGATTTGGGTAGATGCTGTAGGTGGAAAATTAAAAACAGATTATCGTTATTCTGCAAAACTATGCTACAATACATTTCCATTTCCTACATTAAGCGAAAAGAAAAAAGAAACCATCAACCAATATGTATTTGCTATATTAGACGAACGTGCCAAATATCCTGAGAAAACAATGGCGTGGATGTACAATCCCGAAACAATGCCAAGTGGACTAAAACAAGCACACAAAGAATTGGATTTGGCTATAGAACAAATTTATCGTTTAGCACCTTTCCATTCAGACGAAGAGCGATTAGAGTATCTGTTCAAACTCTATGATGAAATGACTACGAAAGAAACTTTATTTACTAAAGAGAAAAAAGGAAAGAAGAAATAATTTATTTTATTTACAAAATGAGTCGCATTTTTGTAAACAAAATATTTTGATAACAGAAATTGTAAGCTAAATTTGTTGTTTACATTTTCTAAGCAAAAGTTATAAGCAAACTTTTTTGTTTACAACTTTTGTAATCAAATCTATTTGACTGTTGTTTTTTGTTGTTTTTTGTAATCAAACATACTTGTTTACATAATTTTATTTATATTTGGATACAATATAATGTGAAATGGATTTTAATATAGATAACGCTGTAAAATATCACTACAATAATTTTCCTCCTCAAAATATTAACTACGCAGATTTTATTCAGGAACTTGTGAAAGCAACGGATGCTCTTGCACGATTTGATCAAATGCTAAAAAATTTACATAACACAGAAATTCTTTTAGCTCCGTTAAGAAATCAAGAAGCCGTAATTTCATCTCGTATAGAGGGAACTATTAGTACTATGGACGAGATTATGCTATATGAAGCTGATAATGAAGGTCAAGATAATCCTAATGCTAAAGCTGATGTTATAGAGACTATTTTATATCAACGTGCTTTAAAGAATGCACAAAATGCTTTAGAAAACGATTATAACTTTTCAATAAGTTTTATTAAACAAATGCATCAACAACTTTTGTACTTAGGAAGAGGAGCAAACAAATCACCAGGTGAATTTAAAAAAGAACAAAATTATTTAGCTGATACCCGTAAAAAAGAAATTCAGTTTATACCAATTAATCCAGAAAACTTAGATCAAGGTTTAGAAAATCTTTTTGATTATATCAAAACTTGCGATTTACCACCTTTAATTAAAACAGCAATAATGCATTTAGAGTTTGAGGCCTTACATCCATTTAAAGATGGAAATGGTCGAATTGGTCGTATGTTAATAACGCTTAATTTATGGCAAGAAAAAATTCTTTCTCAACCTCATTTTTATATCAGTGGATATTTCGAAGAAAATAAAGAAGAATACATCGAGCAAATGAGAGAGGTTTCTCGCTCTAATGATTGGAACCAATGGATAAAATTTTTCTTGAAAGCAGTAGAAAGTCAAGCAATACGTAATTTAGAAATTGCAGAAAATATCAAAAACTTGTACGAAACAACAAAAACAGAATTTTCAGATCTATTGTCTTCTAAATGGAATATGGAAATTTTAGATTTTATTTTTACTTATCCTGTATTTAGAAATAATAAGTTTGTGAATACAACGAAAATCCCAAATGCTACTGCTGTTCTGATTATTAAAAAATTAGAAGAGAATGGATATTTGGTATTAAGAGAAAAAGCAGCTGGTAGAAGAGCAGCCCTTTATTCTTTCGAACCTTTAATGCAATTAGTACGCGTGTAAAACAAAATAATAACTCTATTTAATAAACATGGAAACCAATACAACAAGCAACTATAAACAACCAATTAATCTGGTTAATGTAAATTATAAACTGACTGGACAAAGTAAATTACTTCCTTTCAATAAATATGTAATGAGAGTAGTCCAAGGGAAAGGATATAAAGAAAATATGAGTTCAAGATTTAGAGATATTATTAATTCACTACAGTAAAAAAGTATAAATAATCCTATAAATCAATGTGTTTTGTGTATTAAAAATTAAATTTGATATAATTGTAATAATTGTTTATCTATATTTCATTCACACGAAGAACGTTTAAAATACTTATTCAAACTATAGGACGAAATGACAACAAAAGAAACTTTGATTGCGAAACCAAAAAAGAAAACAACGAAGAAATAATAGAAAAATAAAAAATTCACTTAATTAGTGAATTTTTTATTATATATTTGTACAATATTTCACCGCAAAAAAGTTTTTAATGAAGATTGAATTTTTGGAAACCCATTTAGAAGAGTTGTATACAGATGGGAAAGCAAAAAATAAGAAGCATCGGTTTCAACCACAAGTTGTCAAAAAATATATTAAAAAGATTGATATTTTAAGGGCTGTAAACAAAATAGAAGATCTTTTCGTAATGCATAGTTTAAATTACGAAGTTTTGACAAATACAGAAGGGAGACAGTCGATAAGAGTTGATGGTCAATATAGAATAGAATTCTATACAAAAGAGGAGGGCGAAGAACCAAATACTATCATTATTTGTTCTATCGCAGACTTAAGTAATCACTATAAGTAATAAAAAAAACTGTAACCACAATGAGTACCCAACAAACAGCAAATGAATTAATTCCTCATTCAGCAACACATCCTGGTGTTTTGATTGCTGATGAATTAGAAGTTAGAGATGATATTAATCAAAAAGAATTAGCACATTTATTAGGTGTTAAAACATCATTTCTAAATGAAATAATCAAAGGAAAAAGACCTATTACAGCAGATACAGCTTTGTTATTAGAAAAAGCTTTAGGTATTCCTGCTGACTTTTGGTTAAAATTTCAAACCCAATACGATTTAGATGTAGCGAGAATAAAAGAAAAAAATATTGAGAAAGTTAAGAACATTGAAATTTGGAATGTTATTAAAACTTTTGTTCCTATAGCTGATTTTAAAAAAATGGGTCATTTAACAGATAGTATAGAAGAAAACATTAATAAAATATATGAAATTTTTAAAGTAAATAACATTAATGATTTCATTGATCAGTTTGCAAATAGAAAATTTGCATATTACCGCAAATCTGAAAAACTTACAGTAAATGAAAAAAATCTTTTTTCATGGAGTGCATTAGCAGAATATGAAGCATCTCTAATGAGTGTATGTGAGTTTAATGAAAATAATCAGCTTGGGTTATTAGAAGAATTAAAGAATATATTTTATCGTAATAATAATTTAATTGAATCTATTAAATCCACTCTATCGAAATTTGGAATTAAACTTATCATACTTAAAAAATTTGATAAAACACCTGTAGAAGGATATTCATTTTGGAGTGACGATAATCCTACAGTAGTTCTGTCTTTGAGATACAATAGAGTGGATTATGTAGCTTTTACATTATTTCATGAGCTAGGACATATATTTTTACATTTAGTTGAAAATAAAGAATATAAGTTTTTAGATATTGATGATAAAACACGAACTGTTTATGAAGATGAAGCGGACAATTTTGCAAGAAATAACCTGATACCAATCAATTTGTGGAAAAAATTTAAAACAATTAAATTTCCTGTTCAAGATAAAAGCATTCTAACTTTTTCAAATGAACATCAAATCCATCCATCTATTGTTTTTGGAAGAATGTGTTTTGAGAATAAAAACTTTAAAATAAAAACCTCAATTTCTAAAGA
The DNA here is from genome assembly GCA_002430925.1 of Flavobacteriales bacterium UBA5933. Classification (GTDB taxonomy): domain Bacteria; phylum Bacteroidota; class Bacteroidia; order Flavobacteriales; family Weeksellaceae; genus Empedobacter. Next base: position 30,209 of record DJDD01000097.1, on the reverse strand, counting down.
AATTAATTAGAGGTTAAAACAATTATTCTTAAGAGATTAATAAAAGTTAAAATAAATGAAAACCAATACAACAAGCAACTATAAACAACCAATTAATCTGGTTAATGTAAATTATAAACTGACTGGACAAAGTAAATCTACAAATGAATATGGAATGCGTGAAATGCAAGAAAAAGCATTTGAAGCGCGTTCTGCTCAATACTTATTATTAAAAGCTCCTCCAGCTTCAGGAAAATCAAGAGCTTTAATGTTTTTAGCTTTAGATAAATTAATTAATCAAGGAATTAAAAAAGTAATAGTTGCTGTTCCTGAAAGATCTATCGGAAATTCTTTTGCTCCAACAGAGTTAACAAAATATGGATTCTTTGCTGATTGGGATTTAAACCTAAAGTATAATTTATGTTCTCCTGGAAGTGATACAAGTAAAGTTCAGGCATTCAAAGATTTTATGCAATCGGAAGATAAAATATTAATTTGTACACACGCTACTTTACGTTTTGCTTTTGAAGGATTAACAGAAACTGATTTTAATAATTGTTTAGTTGCAATCGATGAGTTTCACCATGTTTCGGCTGATGGAGATAATATTTTAGGAAATGTGATGCGTAAGATTATGGAAAAATCGAATGCCCATATTGTTGCAATGACCGGATCTTATTTTAGAGGAGATAGTATTCCTGTATTATTACCTGAAGATGAAGAAAAATTTATCAAAGTTACCTACAATTATTACGATCAATTAAATGGATATGAATATTTAAAATCTTTAGGTATTGGTTATCATTTCTATCGTGGAAGATATTATAAACACGATAAGGACAGAGGAATGTCAGCTTTAGAAGAAATCTTAGACGAAAACCTTAAAACAATTATTCATATACCCAGTGTTAACTCTGCTGAATCATCAAAAGAAAAATTAGAAGAGGTAAATCATATCATTGATTGTTTAGGCGAATTAGAATATCAAGATACAGAAACGGGTGTTTTATATGTAAAAAGTAAGCGATCAGGAAAAATTTTAAAAATAGCTGATTTAGTTAATGACAATCAAAAAGATAGAGATAAAATAACAGCTTATTTACGTGGTGTAAAAACACCTGAAGATATTGATATGATTATTGCATTAGGAATGGCAAAAGAAGGTTTTGATTGGCCATTTTGTCAGCATGCTTTAACAATTGGATATAGAGGTTCATTAACTGAGATTATTCAAATTATTGGTCGTGCAACACGAGATAGTAACAATAAAACACATGCTCAGTTTACAAATTTAATTGCTCAGCCTGACGCAATGGAAGATGATATAAAACTATCTGTAAATAACATGCTAAAAGCAATTACGGCTTCTTTGTTAATGGAACAAGTTTTAGCACCAAACTTCAAATTCAAACCAATGGACGATGATGAAGAAGATGATTTAGAAAATGACGATGAAAATACAATTAAAATTAAAGGTTTTAAGAAACCTAAATCTCAACGAGCTAAAGATATTATTGAAAGTGATTTAAATGATTTAAAAGCTCGCATTCTTCAAGATGATACAATGATTAAGGCTATGCCAGGGAATATCGAACCTGAAGTAATTAATACAGTTTTAATACCTCGAATTATTCGTGAAGTCTATCCTGATTTGAATGAAGAAGATGTAGAAGCAGTTCGTCAATATGTAGTGGTTGATTCTGTAATCAAAAATGGAGAAGTTGAAGAGCAAGGTTCAAAAAAATTCATTAAAATGGCTGGTAGTTTTGTGAATATTGATGACATCAACATCGATTTAATTGATACGATCAATCCATTTCAGAAAGCTTTTGAGATATTATCGAAAAACGTAACAACTTCTGTTTTAAAATCAATTCAAGATACAATGAATGTAACTAAAATTGATATGACTGAAGAAGAGGCTGTAATTTTATGGCCTAAAATCAAAGAATGGGTTAAACATACAGGAGATAAACCAAGTATACAATCTTATGATCCAAAAGAGCAAAGATTAGCTCAAGCTTTGTTATTTATTCAAGATGCTAAACGTAAAAAAGCACAAAATGGCTAAAACATTAGACGATATATTTGATGACGATGATTTAGGTTTATTAAATTCAAAACAACCTCAGAATTATATAAAAACAGATGAAGATCGGTTAATAGACGCTTTTGAAGAGATCAATTCGTTTTATGAAACGAATAAAAGAGAGCCTTCAAATAGCTCTATGTCTGAATATACTTTATCATCTAAACTAAAAGAATTAAGAACAAATGATAATAAAAAAGGTATTTTAAAAGCTTTTGATCGATACAATTTATTGGGTGATTATGAACCTAAAATAGAATCATTGGATGATATTTTAGATGATGATGAGTTAGGTTTATTAGATACTGATGGAGATTCTTCAATTTTTGAATTTAATTATGTTCCTAAAGAACCGACAAGAGGTAAAGCTGATTACATCGCACAACGTTCATCAATTCCTGAAAAAGAGTTTACAAAATATGATATGATGTTCAAACAAGTTCATCAAGAATTAAAAGAAGGAAAAAGAAAATTCAAAGAATTTAAAAATGCTGAAATCAACCTAAAAGAAGGTAACTTTTATTTAGTTGATGGTCTTTTGGCTTATTTGGAAGTTTCCAAAGCTGAGAAAGTTTTAAAAGAAAATACTTCTGGCGATAGAGTACGTTTAGAAGGTAGAACTGTTACAATTTTCGAGAATGGAACTATTTCAAATATGTTATTTCGTTCATTAGGAAAAGCAATTCAGAAAAATGGTAAATTAATTACAGATGTGATTGATGGTGGTGAAAAAGAATTGTTCAAAAATGCTGGAGTTGATTATCAAGAAGATATTTCTTCTGGATGGATTTATATTTTAAAATCCAAATCAAAGAATCCTGAAATAGCTTCAATACATAATTTATACAAAATTGGTTTAAGCACAACAAGTGTCAAAGAAAGAATTAAAAATGCTTCAAAATCTTCAACTTATTTATTTGATGAAGTAGAAGAAGTTTATTCTTGTGAAATTGCTAATGTCAACATACATAAATTTGAGAGTCTTTTACATCGCTTCTTTGGTAATATTTGCCTTGATTTAGATATTTATAATAATGGTGAAAGAATTAATCCAAGAGAATGGTTTGTAGTACCACTGCCTATAATTCGAGAAGCAATCAATTTATTAATTAACGGAACTATTGTTAATTATAAATATGATAATGATTCTCAATCAATAAAATTGAAATAACAACTTTTTTAATATGGATTTAGAAGAATTACAACTAAAGCTTAATGAAGATTTTATAAATATTTACCATTCAAAATAATTAAATTTATGAATAAACTTTTACAATTTATATTAGGAGTAGTCTCTTGTGTATTACTAATAACAACTATTTCTTTATTTATTAAACACAGTTCAAGTATTGAAGAAGTTGAGCATTTAAATAATGATAATTCAAAACTTGAATCTGAGAATTCAAAATTAAAGTCTGAAAATTCAGATTTAATTCAAGAAAATAATGATTTAGAAAATGAAATTTCTAAATTAAACAATCAATTATCTAATGCCAAAAGATTTAATAATATCGTAAATAATAGATTAACTTATGGAAGTGCGCCAACTAGAACTTTTACAGGTAATGCCATGGAAACTAAAATTGATGGTGAATTCAACGGATGGGATGGTGAAACTATTTTTAAAATGAGAAATGGCACAATTTGGCAACAAGCTTCTTATTCTTATAAATACCGATATGCATATTCACCTGATGTTCTTATTTATAGTAAAGATGGTTCAACCTATATGAGAGTTGAAGGTATGGATGATGAAATTAGAGTAAAAAGATTAAAATAAAATGAAAATGAAAAAAAAAATAGCATTTATATTATTATTGATTTTATCTAATACTATGTCATTGGGGCAAGAACCTGATGATGATGTTGTAGATCAAATGATATTTGGTGATAAAGTATTTGTAAATAAAAAAGTAATTGCATATACACTGATAATCAACAAACCTGGAAGTGAAGGTAAACTAGCACATGAACCAAGTATGAATAATCCTTATAATATATATATTAATTCAAATGACAACAAAGCTTCTATTAGAATAAATAATAAATCATTTAGAGAAGATATAGTTTTCAATTTTAAGAATATTAGAAAATTAATAACTTCTAAAGAAACAATGTATACTCTAAAAAAAGATGAATGTATCGCATATTATACTATTCCAAAAAATAACGATAACCATAATTTATTTGTAGATTGTCTAAATGATAATACAAAACTATCTTTTACAATATCTAAGTATAATCAATTATAATTTTTTTTGCACTTATATAGCTGATTATATTTTTTATTTTGAAGATTATTCAATTTGGGAAGCCTTCATTTTCTTTAATCAATAAATATATTCTCAATATAAAAATTTCACATTAATAAAAATATATATTTTATCTAATTTACCCCTCTTTCCGCCACCTACAAAAAAACAAATCCCTTAAGTATAACAACTTAAGGGATTTCTAAGTACTCGGAGTGGGAATCGAACCCACACTCCAAAGGAACACGAGTTTGAGTCGTGCGCGTCTACCAATTCCGCCATCCGAGCCTTTATGGATTGCAAATATAAGCTTAGTTTATGTAGAAATCCAAATATTTTTAAAAAGTTTTAAACAACAAACTCCAAGGTATCATACGCCAAGTGTTTATCATTTGGTAATGAAACATCTACCTCATCATGAAAACCTAAATAATGAGAAATATGTGTAAAATAAGTTTGCTTTGCTCCAATCAAATTAGAATAACGAATTGCTTCATCCAACAAAATATGAGAAAAATGCTCATTTTGTACCCTTAAAGCACTAATAATTAAAACTTCTACTCCTTTTAGTTTTTTAATTGATTCTTCAGGAATTGTTTTTACATCTGTTAAATAAGCTATTTTTCCATCAATTAAATAACCTAAAATAGGTAATGTACCGTGTAATATTTTAATTGGTTCAATCTCGAAACCTGCGACTAAAAACTTTTCATTTTCTACTACATTTTCTATCACTGTTGGAACTCCTGGATATTTATTCTCAATAAAAATATAAGGAAAACGTTGATGTAATTCTTTTAAAACTCTACTTAAACCAAAAACATTTAAATCTTCTCCAGATTTAAAAACTAACGGACGAATATCATCTAATCCTAATACATGATCATTATGCTCGTGTGTATAAATTATACCATCTAAACGTTGTGCATTATAGCGAAGCATTTGTTGTCGAAAATCTGGACCACTATCAATCGTTATTATTTTTCCATCTTTTTCTAATAACAAAGAAGACCTCAATCTTTTATCTTTAGGATTTTTCGATAAACACACAGGATGATCGCTTCCTATAATTGGAATTCCTTGTGATGTCCCAGTTCCTAAAAAATGTAGTTTTATATTTGATTTAGCCATAATGATTTGGTAAATTTACCACAAACAATTTGAATTTTAGATATGGCATTAGAACAAGTTCTTACTCCAAAGCAAAAAGCATTAGAAATAAATTTGAATCCTAAAATTTATGGTTCTTTTGCTGAAATTGGAGCAGGTCAAGAAACTGTTCGTTTTTTTTACCGCGCAGGTGCGGCTTCTGGAACAGTTGCAAAAGCTATGAGTGCATACGACAAGGAAATGTCTGATTCTATTTACGGTGTTGAAGAAAATAGAAGATATGTTACTCAGGCTCGTTTAAAAAAAATGTTAGACCATGAGATGTCTTTAATGAAAGAACGTCTGATTCTCGATCATTACAAGGAAAAAGCTTTTTTTACGTATGCTAATACAGTAACAACTATTGATTATTCTAAAAAGAATGAAGGTCAAGGTTGGATTGGATTGCGTTTTAAACTGAATGCTGAAGAAGAAAAAGCTAATGAAATTATTATTCATGTAAAATTTAAAGAAAATAGTGCTCAATTACAACAAGAAACATTAGGTGTTTTAGGTGTTAATTTAATCTATGGTGCATATTATCTTTATGATAATCCTCGTCAATTGATCAAATCTTTGTATGATACTTTAGATAATGATCAGTTAGAAATTGATATGATTAATTTCAGAGGGCCACAATTCAAATATGTTGATAACCGATTAATGTCTCTTCAATTAGTAAAGAACGGAATGACTGATGTAGCTGTTTTTAATCCTCAAGGGAAAAACATTTTACCAGCTGATCTTCTTTACAAGAAAAATATTTTTGCAATCAGAGGTTCTTTTCGTCCATTTATGAATGTTAATATGGATATGTTTGAATCTGGATTAGAAATTTTTAAACAAGAAGATGATGTACGCATCGATAATACAGAAATTTTATTTGAAATTACTCTTTCTAATTTGATTGCATCTGGATTTGAAGGAGAATTAAACGAGCGTGATTTCTTAGACAGAGCCGATATTATTGGAAGTTTAGGATACAATGTTATTATTTCTAATTTCTCTGAATATTATAAACTGGTTGATTATTTCTCTAAATTTACTCGCAATCAAACAAAAGTTGGTTTAGCGATGGGAGTAAATAATTTAGTTGAAATTTTTAACGAACAATATTATGCTGATCTTCCTGGAGGAATTATGGAAGCATTCGGTAAATTATTCAAAAAGAATGTCAAAATATATTTATATCCATATTTAGACAAACAAAAACACATTCTATTAAATTCTAAAAATTTATTAGTTAGTGATAATGTACACGAACTTTACAAATACTTCTTATACAACGGTAGAATAACAGATATTCTAAATTATAAAAAAGAATATTTAGACTCTTATTCTCGTCTAATATTAGATAAAATTGCAAACAACGAAGATGGCTGGGAAAAGGAATGCCCAGACGGAGTTGCTGATATGATTAAAGAAAAAGGAATGTTTGGGTATAATTTTAAATATCTTTTACAATAAAATAAAAAAGGAGACTAATTAGTCTCCTTTTTTATTTTGATTTATTATTTATATAAACGATCCTTTACATATTCCACTTGTGTTTTACCATGTGGTTTTGGTTTACCTTCTTCATCAAGATTTACCATTGTTATATTTTCTACAGAAATTACTTTTTCATGAGTCATTTTATTACGAACTTCACAACGAAGAATCAAAGAAGTTCTTCCAAATTTTACAACTTCTATTCCGATTTCAATAATATCACCTTCTCTAGAAGCTGACATGAAGTTAATTTCAGACATAAATTTTGTTACAACATGAGAATTTTCTAACTGTACAACACTATACAAAGCCGCTTCTTCATCTATCCATGCTAATAATTTACCTCCAAAAAGTGTTTTATTAGGATTTAAATCCTCAGGTTTTACCCATTTACGTGTGTGAAATTTCATAATTTTTAGCTTTTAATACGTTTTTATCAAATTTAGATAACTTATTAACATCACAAATAAACTTAACTAAATTTAACGAATATTTTCCATCTAATAAAGATTCGTTTTTACGAATCAAAGCATCAGAAATTTCTTCTATTGCATTAGGGTGAAAGTTTTTTTGTTCTGTAGAAATTTTTTGTGAACAGCACACATTTTTAAAATCACAATAAAGCATCTTATTTAGGTATTGATCACCTATTTTTATTGTACCCTTTTCTGCAATTATACTAATACTACTTTCAAAATTCTTATTAAAAACTGAAGTTGTATAAACCATATGACCTATTGCTCCGTCTGCTAAAAAATCTATATAACCAGAATCATCAAAATCAGTAACATCTTGATGTGTAAAATTATAACTTTTAGAATTTGTACAAACAACATCATCAAACCAATAGTTTATAATATCAATAAAGTGTGAAAATTGGGTAAATAATACTCCTCCATCCATCTCATTATTACCATGCCATTCGCGCATTTTATAGTAATTTTTATTTCTGTTCCAATAACAGTTAATATTTACCATAAAAATTTTACCTAAAGACTTATTTTCTATTAAGTTTTTGATGTATTGTACTACAGGAGAAAAACGAAGTTGCATAGAAGTAAAAACACGTAATTTTTTTTCTTCTGCAACTTTCATTATTTCATTTGCATCCTCAACAGATAATGCAATTGGTTTTTCAATCAAAACATTTTTTCCAGCTTTAAGGCAACGTATAGCATGCTCTCGATGTAATCCATTTGGTGTTGCTATAATTACAACATCTGTTTCTGTATCCTCTATCAGAAAACTTTCTAATGTAGAATAAGATTTTAATGGAAAATCATCTGGTAAATTAAAATCAATCACAGCTTCTAGCTGAGCATTTTCTACTTCCTCTATAGCTTGTTGATGAACACGTCCTATATGACCATACCCTAAGATGGAAAAATTTATCATTGATTTTATTTTATAATTTTTTCTAAAATCTTTTGTGTAATTAAGTATGTAGGTTTTACTCCTGTTAATCCTAAACCTCCAGAAGCTAATGTACTTCCAGTTTCTAATGGATTATCTGAAGCATAATATGCATACATTACTTTTACATCTCTATCAATGTGGTGTCTAATTTTTGAAGCTACTTGAATTGCTTTTTGATAATGAGCACCTTCCATTTCTAAACCAATTGCTTGGAAAGATGAATTTTTGAAATACTCTAATACATCCTTATTTTGTAAAGAAGTTCCTAATACAGAAATCATAGGTCCTTCATAAACTCCTAAGCCTTGTCCTTCAAAATCTGCTGCGGATAATTCATTATCAAAAACATAATTATCTGTAGTCCCTTCGAAAACATGAGCTGTAGCAATCATAATATCACCTTTAACTCCTTCTAAAATTCCAGCTTTACCCATTATAGCAACAGATTTTACATTCATTTTAAAACGAACATCTTCAACTTTATATGGTTTTAATAACTCATCCATTGCTTCAAAAGCTTGTTCTCCAAATGCATAATCCATAACAATGATAACTTCATTATTTTTATCTTTTGCATATGAAAAAGCTGAATTCGTTATGTTTACTTTTTCTAGATCGATAATTTGAACATCTATATTTGTTCCTGATTGATCTTTTATGTAAATCAATCCATTTTTTTGAGTATAATCATTTAATGAATCACGTAATATTTTATTATTTGATGCACTTAAATCTTCATATATCTCAACACCATCATTTTTATATTTTCTTTTCAATCCATCATAAGCATAAAGCATATTAGATACACTATGCATATTTGCTGAAATGATATGAATATTTTTATTTTGAAGATGGTTTTCAAATAATACACGTTTTATTTCATTAGCCCATTTTTCACCAATCATATGATGACCAATAGACTCTCTAAGAGTTGAAGTAAATGTAATTTCTCGTTTCTTTTTACCTATACGATCTTGTTGACTTGTATATCCCATCCAATATACTATACGGAAGAATCTATCTTTATCATCAGCTGATCCAAAGTAATTATGAATTTCTTGTGTTTCTTCAAAAGTTCTACCTAATATCGTAGATAAGTGCATTAATGCAACTTCTCTGTCTTTACGAGAAATTTCAGTTTGTGTAAAAACAACTTCTTCTATTACTTCCCAAACTCTACTTTTAGAAAGAGTTTCATTATTGAAAGCTCTATTTCTAATTTTATCTGCTTCATTATATAAGAATGTTAAATGTGTTAATACATCATAAATATCAGAACGTCCACGAGAAATTTCGATATTCATTTGCTCATCATCTATACGATAGCAAAAACGTCTACGTTTTGCTGGTATAATTGGCGTGAATATAGAACGATCATAGCCTTCATCAGATGTAAAACATACATAAGGTGTTTCTACAATACCTTCAGGTAAACGGTCTAAAACATACATTAAACCACTTAATTCAACTTTATTAGGATCTGTCATTGATCCATAAATTTCTGGGTTTATTTCGAATAATAAATTTCTTAAAATTTTTCCTGGTGCACCAGATGGACGATACACTCCTCTATGAAATAAATGACGCATTGAAATATATAATTTCTCAATAGCATCAGTAGATCTTCTTGCTCTTGTTATTGACATAATTTTTATTTTTTTTGGTTATTCAACTCTTGCTGAATAGTCATTAATTCATCATACCATTCTGTTCCGAATTTTCTGACTAATGAATCTTTCGCAAAAGTTGCTACGTTAACTTTCAATTCTTTTCCTAAGGTACAAGCATCTGAACAAATATCCCATACATGATAGTTGACAGAAGTAAAATTTGAATATTCCTTAATACGGACTGGGTATAAATGACAAGAAATAGGTTTTTTATAATCAACCTTTCCTTCTTCATAAGCTTTTTCTATTCCACATTTCGAGAAACCATTTTCTTCGAAAACTAAATAGGCACATTCTTTATTGTTAACTAACGGAGTAACCCAATCTCCATCAGAATCCATTGTATACTTACCTTCTTCCTCAATTACAGCTATCCCTTCTGGGCGTAAATAAGGTTTTACATCTTGGTAAATATCATCTAGTATAGTAAGTTCATTTTCATCTAGTGGTGCTCCAGCATCGCCTTCTACACAACAAATCCCTTTACATTTGTTAAGATTACAAACAAAATCTTCATTCAGTAGTTCTTCAGATACAAGGGTTTTTCCTATTTGGAACATAATTGTTACATTAAATTTTGTAACATACAAATGTACGGATAATTCCTGATAAAAATGTATTTTTGTAAAAGAATAATGAATAATTTACTTTCAAAAATCAGTCACCCTAAGCAACTTAAAGCTTTAGAACAATCTCAATTATCGATATTGTCTGATGAAATACGCGAATTTATTTTAGAAACGCTAAGTATAAAACCTGGTCATTTAGGTGCTGGTTTAGGAGTTATTGAGTTAACAATTGCTCTCCATTATTACTATAATACGCCGAATGATTTATTGATTTGGGATGTTGGACATCAGTCTTATCCACACAAAATTCTGACTGAAAGAAAAAATATTTTTAATTCTCTTCGTCAAAAAAATGGAATTTCTGGTTTCCCTCTTCGTACTGAAAGTGAATTTGATTCTTTTGGTACAGGACATTCCTCCACTTCTATTTCTGCACTTGTAGGAATGGCAACAGCTGATCAATTAAATCAAATTAAAAGAAAACATATTGCTGTAATTGGTGATGCTTCAATTACATCTGGAATGAGTTTAGAAGCTTTAAATCATCTAGGTTCAACAGATTTAGATGTTTTAATTATTCTGAATGATAACAATATTGGAATTGATGATTCTGTTGGTGGATTAAAAAAACATTTTCAATCACTAGAAAATCAATCTAATAATATTTTTACAGATTTTGGATTGAATTTTATTGGAACTATAGATGGACATAATTATGATGAATTATTTTCCGCGTTTAATAAAGCTGAAAAAATTAATGGTCCTAAGTTATTACACGTAAAAACAACAAAAGGAAAAGGTTATGAAAAAGCGGAACTTGACCAAGTAAAATGGCATGCCCCAGGATTATTTATAAAAGAAACTGGTGAGATAATAAATAAAACCTCAACCAAAACTTATCAAGATGTTTTTGGAAAAACAATGTTTAATTTATTAGAAACAAATAAAAAAATTGTAGCAATAACACCTGCTATGATTTCTGGAAGTAACTTAAGTACTTGTAAAAAAAGTTTTCCTGACCGAGTTATTGATGTAGGAATTGCGGAACAACATGCAGTTACTTTTGCTGCAGGTTTATCTACTCAAAACACGATTCCTTATTGTGTTATTTATTCTACTTTTTTACAACGAGCTTACGACCAAATTATTCATGATGTTGCTTTACAGAATTTACCAGTTATTTTTTGTATTGATAGAGCTGGTTTTGTAGGTTCGGACGGGGCAACACATCATGGTATTTTTGATATTTCATTTCTTAGAGACATTCCTAATATGATTGTTTCTTCTCCTAGAAATGAAAAAGATTTCAGAAATTTATTATATACAGCTCAATTCACAAAACAACCTTTTGCAATAAGATATCCTAAAAATACAATTTCACTAACTAATGATTTAGATTACGAAAAAATTGAAATTGGAAAATCTGAAATTATTTTTGAAGGAAATAAACTTGCAATTCTTTCTACAGGTTTAATAACTTCTCGTTTAGAAGAAATTATATATCAAAATAATCTACAAAGTAAGATTGCATTGATTGATTTTCCATTTATAAAACCTCTAGATCAATCAAGATTAAAAGCTATTTCTTTAAAATATAATACTATTTTAACTTTTGAAGATGGTGTAAAGCATGGAGGATTTGGAAGTTCTATTTTAGAGTTTTTATCTGAATTAAAATATTTAGGAAATATAACAATAAATGGATATCCTGATGAGTTTATAGAACACGGAACAATCTCTGAACTTGAAGAATTAGTAGGTTTAGATAATAAATCTATTTTAGAGATGATTTTAAATTATCTCTAATTTTCGGTACGAGAGTTGTTATGATAAAAAATATATAATCAATATACAATGAAAAAAATAATCGGTTTATCTTTTGTAATGGTATTAATTACATTTGCATCTTGTAGTTCAACTAAAAATATGCAAGAATTTTATTCTAAATATGATAGCCAAGCAACTGTTATTCCTTTACCTTCGTTTGCTTTAAAATTAGCTGGAAAAGCTGGAGGAACAGATTTATTTAATTATTTAAAATCTGCAAAGGTTTTTATTATTAATGATGCTGGAGAAGGAAAACAAAAGCGTGTAATGCGTGATTTGGAATCTTCTGTTCGTGGTGAAAAATATGAAAATTTAGTAAAGTTAAAAGCTAAAAATAATAATTTAAATGTTGCCATTAAAGAAAACGGAGGAAGAATCAATAAAATGATTTTTGGAATTAATGGATTAAATAATGTATTGGTTTTGGATTCTAATCTCAATATCTCAAGAACTGAGCTAGATAAAGCTTTGGATAAAATTAATACTGATGATATTCAGGAATTAGCCAACATTTTAAAATAAAATAAAAATGCCA
>DJDD01000097.1:0-17044 GCA_002430925.1 Flavobacteriales bacterium UBA5933 | reverse complement strand
TGGCATTTTTATTTTATTTTATTTTTTTTTAATTACTTTTTAATTACTTTTTAATTACTTTTTGTATATACGTTTTTGCTCCTTCCGTAATTTTAATTACATAAATTCCACTTGATAAATTAGATATATTCACATTACTTTGTTGTGCTAATTTACTTGATTTAACTAATTGACCATTTAAAGAATAAATTTCCATAAATGTTTGTTGATTACTTAATACTTTAAACTGGTCTATAATTAAGTTATTAGATATAATATTTCTATTTTTATCTATAATATCATCTGTTGATAAAGTTACTTTAGTAACTTCATCCCAAGTAGATCCTAAACGAACCTCATCTATTTCTATATTACCTCCATTCGGAGCCTCTCTAAATCCTACACTTTTAATTACAGAAAGTTTTGTAGATGAACCAAATTCAGATTCATGTGTTGGATTATTTTCAGATAAAGAATTAATCCAAATACTAGATTTTCCTTTTTCACCAGACATATCATATTTTACAACAACAAAATAAGTTTCATTAATATTATATTCTATAGGAGTTTGCCCATATAAATCTGTTAATGAAGCCGAACCACCTGTTGTATTTAATAATGCTATATTAAATTTATTACTATTACTTCCTTGTCTAATACCTAATCTTCCTACTAATCCAGTTGTTCCTATAGTACCTGTATTAGGTGAAAAATGAAAAAAATATCCTGTTGGTGCATAAGCAAAAGTATTTGGATGTGCTGTAGAAGTATCAGTTACTTTTATTAAAAAAGATGCATAAGCTGATTTTGTTGCTTCTTCATCAAATGATTTTGTAACATCTTCTGTATTTGCTGGAGTTAAAAATATTCTATTTCCTTTTTATGTAGGAATTCCTGAATAAGCTAAACTATTTCCATCATCTGACGGAGTCGTAAGAGGAATTAATTGTCCCTCTGCTCCTGAATAAGTTGTCCAACCGTTGCTATTTAATGCTGTATTATAAGCAAATCCATCATACTGAGCATTAACAACAGTTATTATTGCTAATGATAATAGTGTAAAAATTCTTTTCATGTACTTAATTTCCACAAAATTATCAAATAAATTTAATTTAGACTAATGAAAAATAACTTATTTTGTAGGAAAATATGGACGCTCCATTCTTGTATTTGTTCCACTTAACACTTTTAAAAAACTAACAATAGCCTGTTTTTCATCACGTGTAAGATGTAAAGGTTTTATAAGACTATCTGTAATTGGATACATAGGATCTTTCTTTTTATTTTCTATCATTTTCTGATCACTTGGTCGCACATTATAAAAATTTATAATACCTTCTAAATCAATAAATCCTCCAGTATGCATCCATGGTTTAGTAGTCATTAACTCTCTAAGTGATGGTGTTTTAAACTTACCCAAATCATTTAAATCATGAGTTACAAGATATCTACCAAGATCTTCATATTTTGTTTTATAAAAATCTAACCCTATATTATGGAAAGATTCATCTGTTAAATATTTACCATTATGGCAATTCATACATCTAGCTTTAGTTCTAAACAAATGCATTCCATAAATTTCTTCATAAGACATTGCTTTATAATTTCCTAATAAAAAACGATCAAATCTTGTTGGACGACTCACTATTGTTTTTTGAAATGATGCTAAAGCTTTTGTAATTCTATTATAATCTATATTATCATCACCAAAAGCTTCTTTAAAAAGAATTTTATAGTCTTTATATTTTTTTAATTTTTTAGCAAGCTTTTTAGGCTCCATATCCATTTCATTATGTGCAGAAATAGGCCCCCCAGCTTGTTCTTCAAGTGTTGTAGCTCTACCATCCCAAAAAAAAGATGTACGACTTCCTACATTATATAAACTTGGTGTATTTCTTTTCCCTCTTAAGTGATCATTACCTAATGAAACACCTCGTTGATCGTTCCAAGCTAGTTCAGGATCATGGCAAGAACTACAAGAAATTTGATTTGATCCTGACAATTTAGGATCAAAGAATAACATTTTGCCTAAAACGGCTAAAGGTTCTTTTTGTTTTTTTACTAAATCAGGATCTCTTTCTAATGGTGCAAATTCTTCCCAAGCTATACCTTTATCTATAAAAGGTTTTGGCCATTCAGATAAGTTTTTCTTATAACTGTTCACTATATCAATAATTGTTGGATCTTTTATTTCTCTTAAATCAGTTTTAATTTTAGGAATAAATCCAACTAAAATAAAAGAACAAACAATACCTAAAATAAATAATAAACTCTTCTGCATCATCAAAAAATAAATGCAAATATAATATGTTTTATTTAGTCTTATTAAAAAGAAATTATTTAATATTCATTGTAAGTATTAAAATTAAAGTCAATTGTCTGGAAATAACATAAGAGGTTTATACAATATTATTTAACTAAATAATTGATGCAATATTAATAATGAATTAGGTTTTTTGAAATTATTGGTATGTATTTGATAGTATTTAACTATGATTTCTAATAATAAAGCACGTTGAGATTGATTAAAATTATTCTTTTTTTCATCTATAAAATGAAGTTCCAATAATTTTTTTAGCAAAACTGTTTCATCTGCTTTCAGCATATTTATAGATGATGATGAATTTGTAAAAAAACCATTTTCTAAATCAAACAATGTTCCTTCACTTTCTATATTGGGATAAAAACCTAAAAAATGCGTTAATTGAATCAAAAATATTAAATGAAAATCAGCGAAATTATCTTGTTTTTGATCAAATTCTTTTAAAGAATGTTGTAGATAGAAATAGAGTAATTCATTGTCCGACTCTTCTTTTAAAATTAAACTCAAAAGTTCTGAAATAAAAAAAACTATGGCAGATTTTACTGGATGAAAATGCAATGTTTCGTAATAATGAGCTATTTGCGATGATTTTAAAAATATTAATTGATGTTCATTTATTTTTAATGCAAAAGAAATATCAATCTCATTTAAAGGATAATAGATTGAAGATGTACGTTTTTTTTTAGTAAACACTCCTTTAGCAATGAAAGATTTTAAGCCAAATTTTTGTGTGTAACATCTTACTATTAAACTGGTATCACCATATTTAATTGAAGACAAGACAATTGCTTTCGTTTCTTGGATATTCATTATCTTACAATAGCTAATTTAAGTGTTTTTGTTTCACTACCATCACTTGTAACCATTAAAACCAAATATATACCTGATGCAACACGTTTCCCTTTAAAATTTGTTGTATCCCATTCCACAACTCCACCTTCTGCTTTTTTCTCAAATAAAAGGTTACCAACAATATCAGTAATTTTTACATTAGCTCTTTCTGGTAGATTTTTTATTGTAATATTCCCAGTATAAGTTGGTCTATAAGGATTTGGATAAGCTATTGTTTTATTAAAATTTGTTGATTCTGAAGAAACATCTCCATTATAATAAACTACTCCTTTATCTGTAGCAAAATAAACCTTTCCTGTAGATTCGTCAACAGTAATACCATAAACTATATCTGAAGGTAAAGCACTATTTTTTGTTGTAAAATGTAATTTGGTTTCTTGTCCAGTATCAGATACATAATATACTCCTCCTCCATTTGTACCTATCCACTTTCTGTTTGCTGCATCTACAGTTATAGAATAAATTCCTACGTTAGTTAACAAAGCTTCATCAATACCATCTTGTTCAATAACAATTTCTTCTGCACTTAAATTATTTTGATCAGCTAAAGATTCAATGCCATAAGAAACTGCCAAACCTTTTTCTGTACCTATCCATAAATTTCCTGTTGTATCTAATGCTGCAGACCAAACGTTATTACTTGGTAAAGAGGAACGACCTGAACTTAAAATGTTACCTATAACTTCCTGATTACTTTTTTTAATAACTGCGACTCCTCCTGATCGAGCTTGAGGAATGTAAATATACTTACTGTCTATAATTGGTGATAATGAATTTGAAGCATCTTCATTAGTTCGTTGTGTTGTTGTCCAATCTCCAGCTTTTGATTTTACAGAAAGACTATTTATTGTTGCACTTACTAAACTATAATTTGGCTTTCCTGTAGACATACAATTAGAATCACAATAAAAACTTTCTGATAAATAAAAATTTCCTTGATCATCATAACTTCCTCCACCAAATCTATAAATTTGAGGAAGTGGACTTTTTATATGAGTTGGTTTTGATGAAGGATCACTAAACTCAAAAATACCTATTTGATTTCCACTCCATGCAACAACTTCAGCATAAGGAATAACCATAAAATGGTTTTCGTTGGTTGGATCTAATGCAATTTTTATAATATCCTTTGCATTTTCTAAATCTTCAGAACTGTAATGATTCCAATTTTGTGAATCAAAATAAGAAAAACCATCAGCATTAAATGTAAGATTATTAAAATTATCTATTCCTCCTGGAGCTATCCAAATTTTATTATTTTTTGCGGTAACAGAATAAGATTTATTTGAATATGGTCCTTGAGGTTTATAACTATTATTTGTATTAGATAAATCTACTAAACCATTTACACTTGTTCCTGCATAAATTTTATTATTCGCGTAAATCCCGGTATTAAAAGTAAAATTATTGTATGTAGTACCTCCTAAAATTGACAATTGATTATTTTGAGAAATTATTAATTGATTATTTGAAGCCTTTAGATTAACAATTGTAGATGAATAACTTGTTGTAGTTCCATTTATTGTTTTTAAACTACTTCCTATTGAATAATAAATTGTGTTATTAAGAAGCTCAATATTAGTCACATTTTGACCACTTTCTAAAGTTGACCAATTGTTAATATTAGAATTATTTTTACCATTTTGTAGAGTACTATATTTTATACCCTCAGTTGTAGCGATATAAATTGTATTATCATAAACAATTGCATCATTCACAGTAGAAGGAGTTCTTGTAGTTTCTTTGAATTCTTGATCATTCAAATCATAAGATACAATACCAAATGCTCCAGAAATAAATGCGATATCATTGTAAATGTATATACTATTTATTGTTTTACTACCTTTATACTCATTCCATTTTATATCTAAAACCAAAGATGTTTCACCAGATTTTAGCAAATCTAAGCTACCATTTTCATAACCTACAAGAAATGAATCTGAATTTTCATCATAAGCCATTGCAGATATACCTACGTTATTTAGATAATTTGTCTTATTTATTTTTACTAAATCTGAGCTTGGCTCTAGAGGATTAAATAAAAATATTCCATTCTCTGTGCCACAATAAATAACACCTTTTACATTTTCTAGGTATTTCACATCACCATAAGAGAATAATTCCCCCCAACGCCCACTGCTTGTTTGAGCATTTAACTGAATAAAAATCAATACAATTATGACAAATAGTTTCTTCTTCATATACTACAAAAATACTGTAATATTTAACAACTATTTTTTATCATTATTATACTAATGCATAAAATTTACCAGGCAAAGTAGAAATAATTTGTTTTAACTCTAAATCAAGTAACACAGGCATCAATTCGTAAGATTTTAGATTTAATTTATACGAAATAACATCAATATGTTGTTTCCCTTCCTTTTTCAAAAAATCAATGATTCGATTTTCTTCTTCTGAAAACTCTATAAATAAATCTAATTGGTTTGTTTTTTTATGGCTATCAAAATTAAAGTAATTAACAATATCCTTTGAATCTTCTATTAAATATGCTTGTTGAGTTTTTATAAGAAAATTACAACCGATATTTAAAGGATCTGTCGTTTTTCCTGGTAAAGCAAAAACTTCTCTATTATATTCATTAGCAAATTTAGCTGTAACTAAACTACCACCTTTAAAAGCTGACTCTACCACAATTGTAACATCTGAAAGTCCTGCAATAATTCTATTTCTTTGTAGAAAAGCTTCTGGTGTTGTAGATTTAAAACTGGGTTGTTCACTAATCCAACCTCCGTTATTCAACATTTCATGAGCTATTTTCTTGTGAGAAGATGGATAAATTTTATCTAAACCAGTTCCCATTACTGCCCATGTAGGAATATTATTTTTCAATGCAGTAGTATGTGATTCTATATCGCAACCATATGCTAATCCACTAATAATAGAAATATCAAAATTTGATAAATTTTCTATCAATTCATGAATAAAGTTTTTCCCATAATTTGTCATTTTTCTTGTACCAACAATAGCAATCTTTTTCTTATTTCTAAAATCTAAATTTCCTTTTGTATAGATAACTAACGGACAATCATAACATTCTTTTAAATTATTAGGGTAATTAGAATCAAGAAAAGATACAATATTGATATTATTTCTATTACAATATTCTATCTCTTTATATGCTAAATCTAAATATTTTTCATTTCCAAAGTCGTTTGTTATTGTTTTTCCTATTCTACTAATTTTTGCTAATTGTTCAGTTTTACTAAACCAGGCATTTTCTGCAGAACCAAAATGAGTTATGATTTTTTTTCCTATAACATCTCCAATTCCTTTCTGAAATGATAAAGCTAATATGTAAGGTAGTTGATTATTCATTTTGTTAAAATATTAATAATTAACAAAATAACACTCTTGTTAATTAATTATTTTTTGATAAATTCAAAATAAAATGTTAATTTCGTGTCATGAGGTTAGAAGAGCATATTAGTCAATTATTATTTCAGCATGAATGTGTAATTGTTCCGAATTTTGGAGCTTTTATAACAAATACTGCTAGTGTTAAATTAGATCAAGAAACAAATACATTTATTCCTCCAAGAAAGGAAGTTTCTTTTAATTCTACATTAATTAAAAATGATGGAGTATTAATAAATAAAATTGTTCATGATGAACCTATGTCATTTGATAATGCTCAACTATTTGTAAGTGAACAAATTTATTTTTGGCAAGAGCATTTAAAAAATGGTAAAGTTTTAGTTTTAAAGAATATTGGTTCTTTAGAATTGAATGAAGCTGGAAAAATTGATTTTAAACCAGATAATCATTTAAATTACTTTATTCCTGCATATGGATTATCAAACCTTAAGGCTAATTATATTTTAGAAAAACAAGAGCATAAAACCTCTAATCAATACATGTCAAAACTTTTAATTGCAGCTTCTTTTATACCTATTATTATTGGAGGCGTTTTATATTTTAATACTCCAAAACCTGTAGAAAACTTTGTAACAGAACAATGGAGCGGTTTAATACTACCTATGATTGGTGAAAAACAAGAGGTAAAAGAATCTCCGAAAACTATTCAATATGATGTTTATAATCTTCCTCAAACAATAGAAGATCCATCTTTAGTAGAATATCAGATTGCTGAAATCGCAACAACGAAAGATACTATAGAAAGCCCTAAAAAAGTTGAAATAACTGTTGTTAAGGAAACTAAAATTAATGACAATGAAAAGGAAGTAACAGCTATTGTAAAGCAGAAAGAAGTAAAAAAAGATATAAAAACAAACAAAAAAGAAGATGCTAAAAAACTTGAAGTAGAAAAAAAAGAAACTTCGAATAAAAAAATAGTTAACTCTAATAAAAAATACCAAGTGATTGCTGCCTCTCTTAAAAGACAAGAAGATGCTAATCGTTTACTTGAAGATTTGAAAAAACAAGGTTATAAGAATGCAGATATATCCTATGTTAAAGGAAGATATTATTATGTTACTTATAATACATTTAATGATATAGAACAAGCCCAAAAATATATGAACGAAGTGAATCAGAAATCACCAGGAACTTGGGTAAGAACAAATCAATAAAAAAAGCGTGTTAATTATAACACGCTTTTTTTATAAAATATTTATATTCTTATAATACTCTTTTTATGTAAAGTAATTTTGCACCCCAGTACCTATCATCTAATGATGAAACCATTACTCCTTTAGATGTAGAAGAATGTATAAACTCTAAAACTCCTTCCTTATTCCTCCCATGAACGATTCCTACATGAGAAACTCTACCTCTACCTCTGGTTGCAAAAAACACTAAATCTCCTTCTTTTGCTTCTTCGGTAGATATTTTAACTCCTTCTTTTGCTTGATCTGCAGAAACACGAGGTAAATCTTTATTAAAAGTTTCAAAAACGCTTCTTACAAAGGCAGAACAATCAATACCATTTCTTGTTGTGCCTCCATATCGGTAAGGTGTACCAATATAAGTTTCTGCTTCTTTTAATAAAAATCCTGCAAATAAATCATTTGTTTCTTCTAAAACACTATTCAAAACAACCATAGATTTCGCTTCATCATTTATTTCGACAGGAGCAACCTCTAAATTAGATTGTTTATTAATTAACTTAGCTTGAGTTTCAATAGCTCTCGGTTTCATTATAAAACTTCTAGAAGAATATTCAGTTGCTTCTCCTACAGGGGTTAATGAAGAACACGAGGTTACAAACATAGAGCATAATAGTACTGCTGTACCTAATATTGACACTCTCATATTAGAATTCGTTTTTCATTTTTAAAGTATACATTATTAATATTGCTAAAATAACTTTTTATATCTTAAATTATTACATCAAAAGCCCTGTTTTAGATAAAATTAACTTTATTAACATTATTTTAACCATATTTATATTCATTTTTTTTGTGTTTATATTTGGAAAATAAAATTATATATGTAAATTTGCACTCGCTTTTCACAAGAACTGTAAAAGTCGTCATGCGGCCCATTCGTCTAGTGGTTAGGACATCAGGTTTTCATCCTGGAAACAGGAGTTCGATTCTCCTATGGGCTACATAAAAGTGTTTTAGAAAATTATTAAATTATTTGGTAAGATAAACTTTTTGTTTTTATCTTTGCCGAACTAAAATAGAAAGAGATAAAGGTTATGGCAAATCATAAGTCAGCATTAAAAAGAATTAGACAATCAGCGGTTAGACGCGATCGTAATAAATATTATCATAAATCTGCTCGTACAGCTATCAAAGCATTAAGAGCTGAAACTGATAAAAATGAAGCAGAAACTGTTTTTCCAAGAGTTTCTTCAATTATTGATAAATTAGCAAAAAGAAACATTATTCATAAGAATAAAGCTTCTAACTTAAAATCTAAATTAGCTAAACATATAGCTACATTAGGATAATAATATAAGTGGTCCCTTCGTCTATCGGTTAGGACATCAGGTTTTCATCCTGAAAAGAGGGGTTCGATTCCCCTAGGGACTACAAATTAATAGATAGATTGCATTATCGCAATCTTTTTTTTCCTTATTCATAGTTGTTGATGTTTTATTAAACAACCAGTGTAATACTGTGTAAAGGAAATTGTTTTTTGTGTTTTGTTTGTAAAGATTAATCAATTTGTAGATTAATCGGGAATGAAAATGTCGCTGTATAATTCAACTTGGTTCAAATTATTAGAATTATACATCGACTTTTCTAAGCAATTATACAAAATTTGAAATATAGAAATTACGAATTATTAATTCTTAATATAAGTGGTCCCTTCGTCTATCGGTTAGGACATCAGGTTTTCATCCTGAAAAGAGGGGTTCGATTCCCCTAGGGACTACAAATTTTGAATTTTAATAATTATTAAAATATTTTTTAAAATATATTTGGTAGTTTAAATTATTTTATTAATTTTGCATCGAAATTATTTTAAACAAGTGGTCCCTTCGTCTATCGGTTAGGACATCAGGTTTTCATCCTGAAAAGAGGGGTTCGATTCCCCTAGGGACTACAACAAAAAGCATCTAATTATATTAGATGCTTTTTTTATGAAATTTTATTTCATAAAAAATCCAGTAAGAATACTTACTGGATTTTTTTGTTTTAATGATTAAGCTTCTTGTGCTTTAATTAAATTTAATGCAGATCCTGCTTTAAACCATTCTATTTGTTGATCATTATAAGTATGATTAGCTAATATTAAATCTTTAGAACCATCAGAATGTACTAATTCTATTGATAATGGTTTACCTGGGGCAAACTCTGTCAAATCTAAAAAATTAAATGTATCATCTTCTTGAACTTTATCATAATCAGATTTATTTGCAAAAGTCAAAGCTAACATTCCTTGCTTTTTTAAATTTGTTTCATGAATACGTGCAAAAGAGCGAACCAAAACAGCTACAACTCCTAAATGGCGAGGTTGCATTGCCGCATGTTCACGTGATGAACCTTCTCCATAATTTTCATCCCCAACAATAATAGAAGGAACATTTGCGGCTTTGTAAGCTCTAGCTGTATCAGGAACTGGTCCATATTCTCCAGTTAATTGATTTTTTACTTTGTTTACCTCTTGATTAAACGCATTTACAGCTCCAATTAAAGTATTATTAGAAATATTGTCTAAATGTCCTCTATAGCGTAACCATGGACCTGCCATGGAAATATGATCGGTTGTACATTTACCAAATGCTTTAATTAAAAGTTTAATTCCTGTTATATTTTTACCATCCCAAGGTTTAAAACTTTCTAATAATTGTAATCGCTCTGAATTAGGATTCACGATAACTTTCACATCAGATCCATCTTCAACTGGAGCCTGATAACCGTTATCCTCATATTCGTAACCTTTTGTTGGTAATTCTTCTCCTTTAGGAGCGTCTAGCATAACTTCAACACCATCTTTATTAACTAATTTATCCTTAAGAGGATTAAAATCTAATCGTCCAGATATAGCTATCGCAGCAACCATCTCTGGAGATGTTACAAAAGCATAAGTATTGGGATTTCCGTCTGCTCGTTTTTTAAAGTTTCTATTAAAAGAATGAACTATTGTATTTTTCTCTTCCTTATCTGCTCCTTCTCTATCCCACTGACCAATACAAGGTCCACAAGCATTAGTAAAAATAACGGCATTTAAATCTTCAAATGTTTTCAACAAACCATCTCTATTTGCAGTGTATCTTACGACTTCTGAACCTGGGTTAATCCCAAAAGAGGCTTTTGTACCTAAACCTTTATCTATAGCTTGTTGAGCAATTGAAGCTGCACGAGATAAATCTTCATAAGATGAATTCGTACAAGAACCTATCAACCCCCATTCAACTTTAGTAGGCCAGCCATTCACTGCAGCTGTTTCTTTCATTTTAGAAACAGGAGTCATTAAATCTGGTGTAAAAGGTCCATTTAAACGAGGTTCTAATTCAGATAAATTAATTTCTATTAATTCATCGTAAAATTTTTCTGGATTTTGGTATACTTCATCATCAGATCTTAAATACTCTTTAAATTTATTCGCTTCGTCAGCTATCTCATTACGATTTGTAGCTCTAAGGTATCGTTCAGAAGCATCATCATAAGCAAAAATAGAAGTTGTAGCACCTATTTCAGCTCCCATATTACAAATTGTTCCCTTTCCTGTTGCAGATAAAGATTCTGCACCTTCTCCAAAATACTCTACAATTGCACCAGTTCCGCCTTTTACAGTTAATAAACCTGCAACTTCTAGAATAACATCTTTTGGTGCAGCCCAACCAGAAAGTTTTCCTGTTAATTTAATTCCAATTAATTTTGGCATTTTTAGCTCCCATGCCATTCCTGCCATTACATCTACAGCATCAGCTCCACCAACACCAATAGCTACCATTCCTAAGCCTCCTGCATTTGGTGTATGAGAATCCGTACCAATCATCATTCCTCCAGGAAATGCATAATTTTCTAAAACAACCTGATGAATAATACCAGCTCCTGGTTTCCAAAAACCAATTCCATATTTATTTGATACTGATTCTAAAAAATTAAATACTTCTGAAGACTTATTGATTGCTTCTTGTAAATCTGTTTTGGCTCCTACTTTTGCTTGTATTAAGTGATCACAATGAACAGTAGAAGGAACTGCTGTTTTTTGTTTTCCAGCTTGCATAAATTGTAATAATGCCATTTGCGCTGTTGCGTCTTGCATTGCAACTCTATCAGGAGCAAAATCAACATAAGACTCGCCTCTTGTATAGGCTTCCGTAGGCTTACCTTGAAATAAATGAGCGTATAATATTTTTTCCGAATAAGTTAATGGTCTTTTCACAATAGATTTTGCTGCGTCTACACGCTCTTTCATTCTATTATAAACACCTTTTATCATTTCTATATCAAATGCCATAATATTGTATTTTAAAATTTTAATTTTATCAATAAACAATTTACGGATTTTTTATGTTAGAAATTTCTTAAAGAATGTCAAAAAAAATAATTTAAAACGATTCTATCTAATTTTTTTCTAATACTATAAAACAAAAAAACCGAGATAATTATAATAATTATCTCGGTTAAGTTATATTAATTTAAACCTATTATTTCGTTGAAATAGGAGTAAATTTTGTTAAATTAATACCTTCTACAGCTGATTTGTATTCTTCAATACTTGGTATTCTTCCTAAAATAGCAGAAAGAACAACAACTGGAGTAGATGCTAATAAAGATTCACCTTTTTTACGATCAGAATCTTCTACAACACGACCTTGGAAAAGACGAGTTGAAGTAGCCATAACTGTATCACCTTTAGCAGCTTTTTCTTGGTTACCCATACAAAGGTTACAACCAGGACGCTCTAAGTACATAATATTTTCATATTCTGTACGAGCAGTACTTTTTGGTAATAAATCACTGAATTCAAATCCTGAATATTTTTGTAATAAATCCCAATCACCTTCAGCTTTTAATTCATCAATGATGTTATAAGTTGGAGCTGCAACTACTAATGGTGCGTTAAATTTAACCTCTCCTTGTTGTTTCTCTACATTTTTCAACATTTGAGAAACAATTTTAAGGTCATCTTTATGTACCATACAAGATCCTACAAATCCTAAATCTACTTTTTTATCACCTCCGTAGAAAGATAATTCTCTAATCGTATCGTGTGTATATCTTTTAGAAACATCATCATTGTTTACGTCTGGATCAGCAATCATTGGTTGATCGATGATATCAAGATCAATAACAACTTCAGCATAATATTTAGCATTAGCATCTGGTGCTAAAGCAGGTTTTTCTCCTGATTGAATTTCTTCAATTCTTTTATTTGCTTTGTTGATTAATCCATGAAGAACTTGATTTTTATTCTCCATTCCTTTATCAATCATGATTTGGATACGATCTTTTGCAATTTCTAAAGATTTGATTAACGTATCATCTTGAGAAATACAAATAGATGCTTTAGCTTTCATTTCAGCAGTCCAATCTGTAAATGTAAATGCCTGATCTGCAAGAAGAGTTCCGATATGAACCTCGATGATTCTACCTTGGAATACATTCTCTCCTCCAAATTGTTTTAACATTTGAGATTGTGTAGCATGAACAACATCACGGAAATCCATGTATTCTTTCATTGCTCCTTTGAAAGTAACTTTTACTGATTCTGGAATTGGCATAGATGCTTCTCCTGTAGCTAATGCTAAAGCAACTGTTCCTGAATCTGCACCAAAAGCAACACCTTTAGACATTCTTGTATGTGAATCACCACCGATAATGATAGCCCATTCGTCAACAGTAATATCATTAAGAACTTTGTGGATAACGTCAGTCATTGCATGATATTCATTTTTAGGATCACGAGCGGTAATAAGTCCGAAATCATTCATGAATTTCATTAATTTAGGGATATTAGCTTGTGCTTTTTTATCCCAAACAGATGCAGTGTGACAACCTGATTGGTATGCACCGTCAACGATTGGAGATATTACAGTAGCAGCCATTGCTTCTAACTCTTGAGAAGTCATAAGTCCTGTAGTATCTTGAGAACCAACAATATTAACTTCTACACGTACGTCAGAACCTGCATGTAATACTTTTCCTGGAGTAGTTCCAACAGCATTTCTATTGAATATTTTTTCAACAGCTGTTAAACCTTGTCCTTCAATTGAAATTTCTTTAGATGGAGCAAAAACTGTAGGAGCTTCAATTCCTAAAGTTTTAGCAGCAAATGTTTGGATTTTTTTACCAAATACAATTGCATAAGACCCTCCAGCTTTTATGAATTCCATTTTTTGAGGAGTAAGAGATTTAGAAATATCTATTAACTCTTGATCCCCATTATATAATTTTTTCTTTTGCGTATTGATTGTAAGAACAGTTCCTGTTTCAACAGAATAAACTTCTTCTAAAATTGGTTCACCTTTTTCGTTACGAAGAACTTCTCCGTTCTCGTCAACTTTTTTCTTCCAGTTTTGTAAGTCAATACCAATACCTCCTGTTACATCAACAGTTGTAAGGAAAATTGGAGAAATACCATTTGTACCAGCTACAATTGGAGCTATGTTTACAAAAGGTACATAAGGACTTGCTTGTTTACCTGTCCATAAAGCCACGTTATTAACACCCGACATTCTAGAAGATCCTACACCCATTGTTCCTTTTTCAGCGATTAACATTACGCTTTTTCCTGGATGTTGAGCTTGTAAATCTCTAATTTGTTGTTGAGCTTCTGGAGTAATCATACATTTACCATGTAATTCACGGTCAGAACGAGAGTGAGCTTGATTACCTGGAGATAATAAATCTGTAGAAATATCACCTTCACCTGCAATAAAAGTTACAACATTAATTTCTTCTGGAACCGCAGGTAATTCTGTAAAGAATTCTGCTTTTGCATAACTTTCAAGAATTTCTTTAGCGATAGCATTACCTTCATTGAAAGCTAATTTTAAACGCTCTGTATCTGCATCATACAAGAAAACTTGAGTTTTAAGAACCTCTGCAGCTTGTTTAGCTATATCAGCATCGTTACCTAAAGCTAAATCTAAAAGAACCTCAATAGAAGGTCCTCCCTTCATATGTGATAATAATTCGAAAGCAAAAGTAGGCGTGATTTCTGCAACTACAGATTCACCTAAAATAATTTCTTTTAAAAATTTTGCTTTAACACCAGCAGCACTAGTTGTACCTGGTAAAGTATTGTAAATAAACAAATTTAAAGAATTCTCTCTATGCTCATTTCCTAAATCTTTTATTTGTTCAATAATTTCACTTAGTAATTCAGCACCATCGATAGGCTTTGGATGAAGCCCTTCGCTCTTTCTCTCTTCAATTTCGTTGATGTAATCCTTATAAAGGCTCATAATTCTTATATTTTTTTAAATTTATTATAGAGGTTGCTATAAAAATAACGAATCACTCTTTTTACAACCTAATTAAATTATAATAACATCATCTACAACTATGTAGACCAATCGATATAATCGGTCGTTCTTTAATTATTATAAGTTTGACTACAAAAATACGTTTATAATAGTGATTTTTCATTAAACACTCATATATTTTAATTATCGTTTAATAATTTAGAATAATTATAAAGAAAGTCTATATTTCACTTTAACAATGATTTAGACGTAAAAAACATAACTTAAAAATGAAAAGACCTAAGAAGTATCAAGTTGATAATTTTTTATTATTTTTTTTGTTAAATTGAATTATTTTGAGAATTTTATAAACATATTTCAATCAATTAAAATAATTAATAAAAACCTTCTAAAGATTCAAGCAAATTGATTAAAAATAATCAATACCGTATAATTATTAAAAATAAGTTATAATTATACTATTTTTATGAAATAATATTCATTTTTTATTAACTTTGCGCCTTAATAGAAAAAATATGAAACTCTGGGATAAAGGTTTTACCATTAATGATAAAATAGAAAAATTTACTGTTGGTAAAGACAGAGAATTAGATGCTCATCTTGCTAAATATGACGCATTAGCATCTAAAGCACAAGCTAATATGCTTGCTAAAACAGGTTTAATAACCAACAAAGAAAACGAAGATTTACAAGTTGCGTTAGATGAAATATTAGAATTAATTGAAGAAAATGATTTTAATATTGACGATAATTATGAAGATATTCATTCAAAAATAGAAGCATATCTAATTGAAAAAACTGGAGATGCTGGAAAAAAAATACATGTTGCAAGGTCACGAAATGATCAAGTTCTTGTAGCAATACAATTATTTGAAAAAGAATATTTAAAACAAACAACAGAGAAAATTTTAACATTAATCAAAATTTTCTTAGCGAAAGCAGAAGAATTTAAAAATCATTTATTACCAGGATACACTCACTTTCAAGCTGCTATGCCTAGTAGTTTTGGACTGTGGTTTTCTGCTTATGCAGAAAGTTTATTAAATGATTTATACTTTTTTGAAGCAGCATACAAGATCACCGATCAAAATCCTTTAGGTTCTGGAGCTGGTTTTGGAACAAGTTTCCCTATCGATCGTTTACAAACAACACAAGAATTAGGCTTTTCAGAAATATTAGTTTCTTCAGTAAGTGCACAAATTTTACGTGGAAAAACCGAAAAATCTGTTGCAACTGCATTAGCAATGATTGCTGGTACACTTTCTAAAATGTCTTATGATTTAGTTATTTATAATTCACAAGATTTAGGATTTGTTAAGCTACCAAACGAAATGACAACAGGATCATCTATTATGCCTCATAAAAAGAATCCTGATGTTTTTGAATTAACAAGAGCTCATTGCAACCGTATACAAGCTTTACCAAATGATATTATGCTAACCATAAACAATTTACCAAGTGGTTACCATAGAGATTTTCAGATTCTAAAAGAAATTTTATTTGAACCTATGATGCAATTTGATAATATTATTGACATATTAACATTTGCTATTCCTCAACTTCAAATCAAAAATGATTATATCGAACAAGAAAAATATAACCCTATTTATACGGTAGAAAATATTAATGATGCTATCAAAAACGGAACTCCATTTAGAGATGCATATAAAGAAGTTGGCTTATCAGTAGAAAACGGAACTTATATTCCTCATAAAGAATTTGTAACTTCTCATATCGGAAGTATACATAATTTAAGATTAGATTTAATTGAAAGTAAAGTCGAAAAATTCAAACTTGAATCTTCAGTTTTGAAATAACAATCCTTTAATAACAATAAAAAATGCGTTCAATTAGTTGAACGCATTTTTTATTGATAAAGCTTTATAAACTTTTTTAAAATTGTTTTTATTTTTTTGGGCAATCCCTTCGGGACGTGCTTTTTCGCTATATCTTTTTATATTGGTCATTAAGCAAAGTTGAAATGACCAATATAAAAAGGATGTCGCTTCAATCACTATTGCAAATAAATCACGAATAATAAATTACATTATTAAAACCTGTTGTGCATTTTG
>DJDD01000098.1:9691-12869 GCA_002430925.1 Flavobacteriales bacterium UBA5933 | reverse complement strand
CTTCAATCACTATTGCAAATGAATGACGAATAATAAACGAATCATATTATTTTTGATATAATTCAAAATAATAGTTTAAAAACATCTTTATGTAATTAACCTAAAATCCAGTCTACTGCAAAAACAGCTTGTAACGCTGCAGTTTCTGTTCTAAATCGTTGTTGACCCAAGCTTATTCCAGAAAATCCATTTTCTTCAGAAATTTTAATTTCATCCCTAGAAAAATCACCTTCTGGACCTATTAAAATTAGTATTTTTTTAGGTTTGTCCTCCAAGATGTTTTTTAAAGGAGTTCGTTTGATATCTGCTTCACAATGTGCAATACATTTTGTAAAATCATTAAAATCAGATTTTATAAAATCATTAAATTTTATAAGATCATTAATTTTAGGTAAGTAAGCTTTTAATGATTGTTTTGTAGCCGATTGTACAATTTTTTCAATACGCTCAATTTTTATATTTTTTCTTTCGGAATGATAAGTTTGTAAAAATGTAATTTCATCAATACCAATTTCAGTCGCTTTTTCAAGAAAAAATTCTAATCTCTCCATCGTTTTTGTAGGAGCAATAGCAACATGTAAATAATAATTTTTCTTCTCGAATTCAGTTTTCAAATTGATAATTTTCCCTTCAACCGCTTTTTTCGAAATAGAATTAACTTCAATTTCTGCAATTTTACCTTTTCCGTCAGTTACATGGACAAAATCACCTTCTTTTCCGCGTAATACTTTTGCAAAATGATGACTTTCTTCTTCATTAAGAATTGCCGAATTATCAAATATTTCTCCAAAGAATAGTTTCATTATATATGGTATTTAGCAACAGATTTTGTTGTGTTTTCTGTGAAAATTTTATGATCATATTTTAATGTACCAACCATAGCAATCATTGCTGCATTATCAGTTGTGTAAGCAAATTTTGGAATGTACGTTTTCCATCCAAATTTTTCTTCTCCTTCCAAAAGGCGTTCTCTGATTTCAGAATTTGCTGAAACTCCTCCAGCAATAGCAATCTGATTAATTCCAGTTTGTTGTATTGCTTTTTGCACTTTATCCATTAAAATATTAACGATAGATCGTTGGATTGAAGCACATAAATCATCAATATTTTCTTCGATGAAATTAGGATTATTTTTTTCTTCTTTTTGTATAAAATAAAGAACAGATGTTTTAAATCCACTAAAACTAAAATTTAAACCTTCAATTTTTGGTTTAGCAAATGTAAATTTAGTTGGATTTCCAATTTTAGATTTTTTATCTATAATTGGTCCTGCAGGATAAGGTAAATTTAATATTTTTCCTGCTTTATCAAAAGCTTCTCCTGCTGCATCATCAATTGTTTCACCTAAAATTTCCATATCGAAATAATTATTAATTTTAACGATTTGCGTATGTCCACCACTCACGGTTAAACATAAGAACGGGAAAGTAGGTTTGTCAACGTTAGCATCATCTATAAAGTTTGCTAAGATGTGTGCTTGCATATGATTTACTTCAATCAATGGGATATTCAAAGATTGACTGAAAGATTTAGCAAAGCTTCCTCCAACCAAAAGAGATCCCATCAATCCAGGTCCTCTTGTGTAAGCAATTGCTTTTAAATCTTCCTTTTTTATATTTGCTTGTTTTAATGCTTGATCTACTACAGGCACAATATTTTGTTGATGTGCTCTTGATGCTAATTCTGGAACAACACCTCCATATATTTCATGAATTTTTTGACTTGCAACAACGTTTGAAAGTATTTTATTTCCTTCAATTATTGCTGCGCCAGTATCATCACAAGAAGATTCTATTGCTAAAATATAGTTTTTATCGCTCATAATTCCTTGTAGAATAAAATTTATAACTTATTTTTACGCAACAAATATCGTAAAATTAAACCATTGAAAATAGTCAGAAGAATAGGAAGAATTATATTGACATTGATTATTGTTGTTTTAACATTAGTTTTTTCAACATTAATTGCAATACAAATACCTTCTATACAGACAAAAATAGCTCATTTTGCTTTAGAAAAATTAAATAAATCACTCAACACAAAAATAAGCGTAGATTCTGTTGATATTGATTTTTTTGGTAAAATACATTTTTATGGAGTAAAAATAAAAGATGACCATAATTATGATTTTATGAAATCAAAATCACTGGACACAACATTAAATGTTTGGACATTGATTCCTGGTATCAATAATGATCATATAAATTTAAGTGAAGTAAAATTAGTCAACCCAGAAATAAGAGTTATAACTTATAAGGGAGACTCTATTTCTAATTTTATAAAATTTGTTAATGGGTTTAGTTCTGATAAACCAAAAGACCCTAATAAAATATTTAAGCTTGATGGTGATTTTATTCTTGATAATGGTAAAGTTTCTATAGTAAACCAGAATTCTGGTAATATATGGTTGGATGCTGAAAAGCTAAATTTATCAGTTAAAAATTTTAGATTGGTAGATACTGATGTAAAAGCTGATGTGGATGAATTTAATTTTTATGCAAAGAAAAATAACGAATCTTATCATGTGAAAAATTTTACTGGTAAAGCTCATTATTCTGAAAAGGAAATAAGAATTGGAAATCTTAAATTTTCAACTGATACTTCAAATCTTGATGGTGAACTGGTTTTAAGTTATAATAAACCCTCAGAAATGTCAGATTTTGCGGATAAGGTAAAATGGGATGTTATTTTTAATAGAGGATCAGTTATTAATTTTAAAGAAATTAGATATTTCACAGAGTTATTTGATAAAAATTCATCTGTAGATGTTTTTGGAAAAGTAAAAGGAACATTAAATAATCTTGTTTTTACGGATTTCGAATTAAAAGGGCAAGATAATTATATTGGCGCTAATCAACTTGCTTTACATAATGTTTTAGATGGAAGTTTATTAAATTTCACAACGAAAAATGCAAAAATAAATACATCTTACAATAATGTAACAAAACTTTTACCAACTTTTATTTCTAAAAAAATACCTGTCTTATTAAATCGTTTTGGTAATCTTAATTATAGAGGAGATTTATCATTAAATTCTGACGAAATAATTGCTAAAGGTTATGCAATATCAGGATTAGGAGATGCTGATATTCGTGCACAAATTAATAATTACAGAAATGTTAACGATTTACAATATAAGGGAACATTGAATGCAAAAAATCTTAATCTAAGACAACTA
>DJDD01000098.1:0-9568 GCA_002430925.1 Flavobacteriales bacterium UBA5933 | reverse complement strand
TTAATCTAAGACAACTAACAGAGGTTAAAGATTTAGGTTATGTAAGTGGTAATTTTAAATTCAATGGACGAGGAATTGACATTAAGAAAATTAAATTAGATTTAGATGGAAATCTAAATTATATTGATTTATTAGGTAAAAGATATAAAGATATAACAGTAGATGGATTGGTTAAAAATTATCAATTCAATGGTTTATTTGATATAAAAGATCCAAATCTAAATGCACAGTTAAATGGTAGAATTAATTTTAGTGGTAAGCCTTATGAGTTTGATTTTGTATCAAACGTTAGAAAAATTAATTTAGATTTTCTTGGGGTTACAAAAAACATGAATGCTATTGTTAAAGGTAATGTTGATGGTAATTTTAAACTATCTAATATCAATGACTTGAGAGGTGATTTAGATATTAAAAATTTATACTTCCGTTCGAAAACAGATACTTTGCAATTAGCTCAGGTTAAATTAAATTCAAAATTAGAAGGTGATAAAAAGACGATGAGGTTAGAGGTTCCTGACTATATGCTTGCAACAATAGATGGAAAATATAACATTACAGAAATTGCTGATGTAGTTAATAATTCGTTGATTAATTTGATACCATCTTTTAGACAGAAAAAAGTTTCTAAAGGCCAAAAATTCAGTTTTGATATTTATGTGCAAAATAATTTATTAAAATATATAGATCCATCTATTTTAATAGAACCAGGTACTAATCTGAATGGAACAATTGATTCTGATCTAAATCAAATTGATGCAAGATTAAATACTCCAGGAGTTTCTTATGCAGGAATACAATTATTTCAATCAGATGTTAGTTTAAATACAATTGATAAATTACCTACATTAAATGCAAAAGTAGATAGTTTAAAAGTTGGAGGTGTTAGTGTTAATGATATTAATATTGTGTCAAATCCTGAAAATGATACAATGATGGTAAAAACAAACTTTAATATTGGAAAGAAAAAACCAATTCTTTTTGATTTAAACCTGTTTCATACTGTACAGAATAAAAATGATTTAATATTTGGTTTTTCTCCATCAACTATAAAAATAGATTCAACAGTTTGGACTATTAATAGTACAAATAATTTAGATTCTGATCGAATAATATATAATCGTATAAAAAAATCATTACAAGTTGAAGATTTATCGTTAGAGTATGATCAACAATCTTTTCAATTAAGTGGAATGTTTAATAGTAATACAGATTTTAATTTTAATGCTGATTTTAAAGACTTAGATTTAGAAAAAGTAATACCAAAAACATTAGTTAATGATCTTAAAATAGAAGGTATTGTAAATGGTAAAGTTGAAGTTTTAAGAACGAAAGAAAAACTTGAACCAACATTAGAGGCAAAAATAGCTCATTTAGGAATAAATAATTTCGAATTAGGTAATCTGACTTTAAATGGAGGATATGATGTTGCAGATAAGAAATTTAATTTTAACACGAGTTTAGAAAAAAATCAAATACAATCCTTGGTTGCATATGGTAATTTTGAAAATAAGCCAACTGGTCCAGAATTAGACGTACTTGCAAATTTAGATGAATTCCATGTTGATTTTCTTGAAGGTTTTTTAAGTTCTGTTTTCTCAAACATGAGAGGTACACTTTCTGGAGATATGAAAATAGATGGTCCTGTAGGGTTACCTAATCTTAGTGGTACAATGGTAGCAAAAGATTTAGGACTTAAAGTTAATTTTTTAGGAGCTGATTATTTGTTTAAAGGAGAAAATGAATTAAGTATCTCTAAACAAGGGAAAAGTCCTGGAATAATAATGTTAAATGATGTTAGTTTTCAAGATACAGCAAGCAACACTAAAGGTAAAGTTGATGGTGCCATACTTTTTAGAAATTTAAGTAAATGGGGTCTCAATTTACAATTTAGTACAGATAATTTAATGGTAATGAATACGACCATAAAAGACAATGAGTTATTTTATGGTAAAATATTCGCTAAAGGAGATGTTTATATGTTTGGACCAGTAGAAGAATTAGAGATTTCTGGTGATGCTACAGTTCTTGGTAATTCTGAATTAACTATAAATACTGGAAGTACAACTGTTGAATCAGAAAATACATTAGTTCGATTTGTACCAGATCAACATTTAGATGATGGGACTAAAAATAGTAATGTCCGTACACCTAAAGGAATGACGATAGATGTTAATATTAATGCTTATCCTAATTCCACAGTGAATTTAGTTTTTGATGCAGCGACAAATGATAAAGCCTCTGCACGAGGAACAGCTGAAAATTTACGTTTCTTAATGAATAGAGCAGGATTAAGTTTAACAGGAGTATATAATATAGAGAAAGGTACTTATGAATTTAGACAGTTTCCTTTATTACCAAAAGATTTTAGTGTAAAGAAAGGTTCTACAGTTCAATTCTCAGGTAATCCTCTAGATGCAACTTTAAATATAACAGCAGAATATCAAAAATCAGTATCTAATGTTGGTGATTATTTAGGTTTAGGTCATACACAAATTTATGATGCAATTTTATCTATTAATATTGCAGAAACATTAAAAAAGCCTAATATAACTTTTGGATTGTCAATTCCTAATGCGGGTTCTGATATTAACTCTCAATTAGATTCGAAATTTAGGGCAAATACAGAAGAACAAATGCTTCAATTTAGTTATATATTACTTACAGGTAAATTCGGAGATTCTTCAGCTGTTCAATCAGGAGTTACAAGTACAGCTGCAGATATTGGTTTATCAACTATTGCAGGAATGTTATCTTCAATTGCAGGTAATTTAGATATACAAATGGAATATGTTGGAGGAAGTACCAATTCACAAACCAATGATAAAATTAGAACATCAGTTTCTTATCGTATAAATAATCGCATAAGCGTAAAAGGTTCTTACGGTATAGCAGTAACTAATAATAGAGATGCACAAGAAAATTTTGATGGTAATTTTGATATAACATATGATATTTCAAAATTAAATAATGGTGCCTTATTGTTAAAAGCATTTACTAAACCAACTACATTTGGTTTATTACCTGGAATGCAAAGTAACTTAAATCAAAGTTTCGGAGTTGGAATTCAGTACAATAAAAACTTTGATAATTTCAAAGAGTTTTTAGGTATTGGAGAAAGAAAAGAAAAGAAACAAAAATCTCAAGAAGAGATAAAGGATGAAAAAAATGAAGTAAAAGATAATTCTACAAATAAAGTAAAAGAAGAAAAAATAAAAATAGATACCTTAAAACCTTTAAATGATACAATAAAGGTTGCTTACAAAAGACCTCAATCAAATAATACAAGTAAACGTAGAGGTTTAATAAGAGTGAAATAAAAAAAAGAGTTTATTGTTGTAAAACAATAAACTCGCGCAAACAAACAAAAGTAATAAGTTCATTAATTTTTTATGAACTATTATTTAAACAAATCTATATTATTAAATAAAACATTAAAAAATATTTTGAAGATTGTTTGTTTTATTTATATTTTTGCTAAAAATTAAATCTTTTTTTTATTAAAATAATAATAATACACAAAAATTAAGAAAATGAATTACATAATTGATGATGTTGATAAGAAGATTTTGATGTATTTAATTGATAATACGAGAATGCCATTCACAGAAATAGCAAAAAAAATGAATGTTTCGGCAGGAACTATTCATGTTCGTGTTAAAAAATTAGAGGAGGCAGGAATCATCAAAGGTACTACACTAATTACAGACTATGATAAAATGGGTTATCAGTTTGTAGCTTATGTAGGGTTGTTACTTACGAAAACTAATAAAACTCAAAAAGTAATTGATGAGTTATATAAAATTCCTAACGTAACGGTTGTACATGTAGTGTCTGGTAAATATAATATTTTCTGTAAAATACGTGCAACAGATACTGCTGATGCAAAAGAAGTTATATACAAAATAGATCAAATTGATGATGTTTTAAGAACAGAATCTATGATTTCATTAGAAGAATCTTTTAATGATAAAAATAGATTGATGCATTCAATTTTTCATTAATAAATAAACGTATAAACGGTAATTAAAATGACTGACGAAGAAAAATCAAAATATTTTCAAGTCGCACTGTGTTCTAGCTTAGTACTTTTTGGGTTTGACGGAGAAGAATTAAAAATCTTAGTTTATAAAAAATTAAATGATCCTTTCAAAGGTGGTTTAATTTTACCAGGAAAGTACATAGCTCCAACTGTAAGTAACGATCAAGCAATTCATGAATTATTAACAGAAAGAATTGCCTATGATGAACATCAAACCTATATAGAGCAATTAAAAGCCTTTACTAAAGTTTTTCGTAATCCTTTAGGACGTGTAGTTAATGTAGCTTATTATGCATTAGTAAAATTAACTCCTGATTTAGAAGAGAAAGTTAAAGTTCATGGAGGAGAATGGTTTCCTTATGATAGAGTTCCTGATTTGGCTTTTGATCATAACGAAATTATAAAATATGCGAAAGAACGTGTAAAACGTCGTGTAAAGCGTCGCCCTGTTGGTTTTAACTTATTAGGAGATGAATTTACAATTGCACAACTTCAAAGTTTATACGAAAAAGCCTTAAACAGAGAGTTAGATAAAAGAAATTTTAGAAAGAAAATCTTTAATTCAAATTTAATTATAGAAACAGGAAATACCACAGATCCTAAATTACATCGTAAAGTATCAAAATTATATCGTTTTGATGAAGAAAAGTACGAAAAATTAAGTTTGAAAGGATACGATTTCCTTTTTTAAAAAAAAATGAATTATATGGCAAAAGATCAAAATAGTATAAATAAAGAAAGAGATGATTTATTTGATACAAGTGTTTTAATGTCTGATAATACAAAGGCAAAAGATTTACAACATCAAGGAAACAAAAAATCATTTTTATTTAAATCAATGATTTTTATAATGATCTTTTTAACCTTAAGCATAATATATAGAGGTTATCAATTACTTGTTACTCATGACTACTTGTTTAGAGCAATGATGAATGATGAGGCTCCTAAAATGCCAGATTGGTATCCTATATTAACAATTATTTTAGGTGTTGTAGCATTTATAGGTATTTTTTTCGTAAATGCTTATAGAAAAATTGGTGTATATATGATTATAATTTCATTGTTTGTTTCTGCAGCTATGCAACCCGAATTTATGGCTGATGGAACATTATTTACAATGTTTACTTTATTTGTATTTATAGGTTATGGCTTAGCTATTATATATCCTTATTGGAAAAAATTTAAATAATTATTTTATTGTAATTGTTTTGATTATAAATAGCTAAATAATATAATTTAAGTATTTGTAATTATTTATTTGTCGATTTTTGGCATAGTTTATGTTATAGTATTGTTAAAATCGACAATTATGAAAAAAGTATTATTATCATTAATGTTAGTTGCTTTAGCAACAACATCATTTGCTCAAGATATTAAAGTTCCAGTTTCTTCTGCTGAAGTTGGTACATCACCAATCAAACAAGGTAATTGGATTGTTGGAGGTTCTATAGGATCATTAGGATACTCTTTTGAAGGTGAGAACTTTAATATTAATGTTTTACCACAAGCAGGATATTTTATTTCTGATGGTGTAGCAATTGGTTTAACTGCTGGAGCAGGTTTACAAACTGTAAAACATGAGAAAAATGTATGGAGTTATAAAGTAGCACCGTTCGCTCGTTATTATTTCCCAGAAGGAGCAAGTTCTACAGGACGTTTCTTTGGTCAAGGTGATATCGGTATTTCAGGATCTAGTGCAACAGCTGCACAAAAATCTGAAACTTCTTTTGCTTTTGGTGTAAATGCAGGTTATGCTCATTTTATTACTCGTAATGTAGCTTTAGAAGGAATGTTAGGTTATAACTATTCTAAATCTGATGCAGCATCTGCTAAAGCTCAAAATGGATTAGGATTATCTGTAGGTTTTCAAATTTATTTAGGACATAAATAAAAATTAATTATTTTAAATAATTTTACATTTAAATATTAAAAAAAGGCTGTCTCAAAAAGACAGTCTTTTTTTGTTAAATAGATTAAACAGTTTATAATAATATATATTAATTTTAAAATCATTTTAAAATTAATAATTATGCTTATTATAGATTCTCCTTCCCATGACGCTTATTTTAATATAGCATTGGAAGAATATTTACTTTATAAATATCCTAACAGAAGATATATTTTTGTTATACGTAAATGCACCTTCAATAATTGTAGGTAAGTTTCAGAATACTTTAGCAGAAATAAATCTAGATTA
Organism: Flavobacteriales bacterium UBA5933; assembly: GCA_002430925.1. Taxonomy (GTDB): domain Bacteria; phylum Bacteroidota; class Bacteroidia; order Flavobacteriales; family Weeksellaceae; genus Empedobacter. The sequence goes on along the minus strand of DJDD01000098.1, from coordinate 3,332 downwards.
TGTAAGAGAAAAGAAAATAAAAGTTGTCCGAAGAATGTCAGGTGGAGGAGCTGTTTATCATGATTTTGGTAATCTAAATTTTTCTTTTCATACACTTTCAGAAGGAAATGATTTTATGGATTTTTCTCAGTTCACTGCTCCAGTATTAAAACTTTTAAATGATAGAAATGTTCCAGCAAAATTAGAAGGAAGAAATGATTTATTAATTGAAGGTAAAAAATTTAGTGGAAATGCAAAATTAGCTAAAAATGGAAAGATGATTCAACATGGCACAATTTTGTTTAATTCGGACATGTCTATTTTAGATGAAGTATTGAAAATAAATCCATTAAAATATATAGATAAAGCAATTAAGTCTAATCGATCAAGAGTTACAAATTTAATTGATTATTTACCATCTAATAGTACTACAGGGAATTTAAAAAAAATATTGATCGATGAAATTGTTCATGCTAATCCAAATAGTCTACTTTATGAACTAACTAGTGAGGATTTGAAAGGAGTAGAGTATTTAATTAAAAATAAATATGAAACATGGGATTGGAATTTTGGATCTTCTCCTAATTATAATTTCAAAAATGCAAAAAAGGTTCCTGCAGGTTTTATAGAAATTCATTTAAATGTAGAGAAAGGAATAATACAAGAAGCCAAAATTTTTGGTGATTTTTTTGCTTCAGAATCGATAGAAAATTTCGAAAGACAATTAATAGGACATAAACATAATCAAAATGAACTTCAAGAAATTTTAAAGCAGCTAGATTTAACAAAATACTTTGGGAAAGTTACATCTCAAGAGATTTTAGAAGTTCTTATATAAGAAAAAAGCTATCCAAATTTGGATAGCTTTTTTTATATTTAAAATTTGTTACTCAACAATTATTTTAATTGATTGTTTATTTGTTTTTATAATATAGATACCTTTTGGTAAGCGACTTAATTTGATTTTAGAAGAAGAATTTACTTTTTCTATTGTTTGAACTAATTGTCCATTCAGATTATAGATGTAAATAGTTTCAGATTGTTTTAAACCATTAATATAAAACTCATAGTTTTTAATTGGGTTTGGATAAATAGAAATTTTATCTACATTATTTTTATTAATATCATCTGTAGCTAAACTTTCTGAGTAACAAGTCCAAGATAGATTATCCAATCTAACACGATTTGTAGTACTATCATTAACTAATTCAATAATCGAATTACCTTGTACATTAATATTATCTATTTGAATAGTTTGTGGTGTTGCTGAGTAAGCAATTTTTCCAACTTCTTCACCATTAATATTCAATGTGAACGTACCATCAGTTCCTGTAAATAATAAAGCTGTTCTAATACTTAAAGATCCAATTCCTCCAGAAATAGTAGACGAAGTAAGAGAACCGTTTCTAATTGTAATAGCTCTATTATCATCAGTTTGGTCTGTTCTTGCGGCTGTAGCTGTCCAAGTTATATTTCTATTTGTCCATACTCTTTCTATGTATCCAGAATTTGAAGTAGGTATTTTCTCAAAATCTTCAGTTCCACAACTTCCGCCTTCAGATGGTTCAGTATCATCTGTCGATTTCTCTTTTGTTTTTATGTTTATACTTTCACTTTTTATAGATGAGTTACCAGCTCTATCTTTAGCTATAATATAAACAGAATAATCTGTAGATGGTTGTAGATCAGTTATTGTAGAATTGTTTGAAGAAGATGTAGAATTATAAATTCCGTCTAAATATATATCATATCTTGTAACAGCAATGTTATCTGTAGAAGCTGTCCAAGAAATAGATATACTTGTAGAAGTAGAATCACTTACCATTAAATTTGTAGGAGAACTAGGCGCAATAGAGTCTTGCTCAATTGGATTTCCTCCTTGTATAGTTTCAGGCCATGTGTTTTCAGCATCAGGACCTCCCCAAATTAGTGTAGCTAAATAAGGATTATCTATAAAAGGATTTCTATTTCCTTGAGTTTCTGCAACTACATTATTTCTATTTATCTCAAAATCAGAGACAGGATCTTCTGCATTCCATTTCAAAAGTATATCAGAAAAATCTTCAGAATAAGTATTTGGAACAAATGCAATATTTAAAGGTTTACATTGATCTTGATATCTTACATACATATACATTAATATTCTAGCAATATCTCCTTTCCATTCATCTCCAGGATACCAACCACCACGGCTAGTTTTGTATGCTGTAACTCCCGTTCCATCATCAAATTTAAGATTACCTCTATCGCTGTTTAAAGTTATATCAGCTGGACGTAAATGATGACCATCAGATCCAGGTCCAGAAGTACCTAAATTTGGTGTACCTAAAGATTTCGCATATACGTGTTCTCTGTTCCAATTGCTTGTAGGGAAAGATGTAATACTTCTTTGATGTTTTCCAGAGCTTTGAGAACCATAAACAGCTAACATTTTACTTGAATTTTGAGGGTCTACATCACTTTTTGGTAGTAAATCTCTTAAATCATTGTAGCTAATTTGTTTTTTGTGTGTTTCAGTAATTAATTTTGTTAATTCTGTTTTTAAATCATTTTGATTTTTTTCAAAATTAATCCCTGAATAGTACGCTGGTGCAGTCTGGGCATAAATTACAAGACTTAATAATGTAACTAAAAAAGTAAATTTTAATCTCATGTGTTGTTTGTTTATTTAATAATTGTTTTTGTTTTGTTATCAATTAATAGATGTATGGGATGATTTATAATATCAATATGTACATAATCTGATAATTCTAAATAAATTGTTTCATTATAAATATATAGTTCAGCAAAGATTTCTGAATCTATGATAGAAGATTTTATGGAAGATTTTATAGGATGTGTAAAATTATTCTCAGTTAAATTAACTTTATATTTTGAAAATTCAAGTAAATTAGTATATAGTCCTGGATGTTTATTACCTTGACCGACAAATAAGCGATTTTCATTTTTATCTATTCCTATTACATACAGAGGATTTAATTTTCCTCCAATATTAATACCTTTTCTCTGTCCTAATTTATAATCATTAATATTGTTGTGTTCTCCAACAATAAAACCATCAAATAAAGAATATTTTCTTTTTTCTATTTCATCTAAAAACTTTTCTTCTTTATTTTCAAATGATTTTTCATTATTATAAATTGGAGAATTTGCAGGTATTTCTACTATTTGTCCTTTTTTTGACATACTTTTTTATTGGAGAATTTTATATCAATATTATGTAACAAAGCTACTGTTTTAGGTTGATGTGTATATTAATTTAATATTAAATATAATTTATATAGTTGTATAATGTATACTTTATTAGTTTATTGTTTTTTTTACTTATATTAACCCGTTGTGCATTTTGCTTA
>DJDD01000099.1:16283-22447 GCA_002430925.1 Flavobacteriales bacterium UBA5933 | reverse complement strand
GATGCTTATCAACATCGATCAATAAAACCTGGTCTTAATATCATGTTGACAGATTACAATAATTTATATTACAAAGATTTTCTTTTGCCTGCAGGTAATTTACGTGAGAGTAGAAGTGGAGTGAATAGAGCTGATATAGTTATTGTAACTAAATGTCCAGATAGTATTCCTGCAGAAAAATATAATGAGATAAATAAAAAAATAAAATTAAAATCTCATCAGCAATTATTTTTCTCAAAAGTTATTTATGATAATAAGCTAATTGGAAAATTAGATCAGATAGAAAAATCAAGTTGGAGAAATTTGAATATAGTACTTGTTACAGGTATTGCAAATTCATCCAATTTAGTAGACTTTGTGAAAGAAAATTTTGCAAATGTTTTACATTTAGAGTATTCCGATCATCATAATTTTGATCAATCGGAAATAGAGTATATTTACAAACGATACGAAGATACAGAAGGTAGAAAATTATTCGATAAAATTATTCTTACAACTGAGAAAGATTTTATGAGACTAAATGAAGAATCGTTCTTAAAAGATGATTTGTACTACATTCCAATCAGTATCGAATTTAATGATAAAGATAAATTTAATCAAACTATTTTAGAGTATGTTGGACAGAATTAATGAGGCTGCAAAGTATATCAATAATTTGTTACCAGATCAACCAGAATTTGTAATTGTTTTAGGTTCTGGTTTAGGAAAATTAGAAGATGAAGTAGAAAACAAACTTGTTATAAGTTATAAAGATATTCCAAACTTTCCACAAGTAACTGTAGAAGGGCATAAAGGTCATTTAGTATACGGAACTATTTTAGGTAAAAAAGTTCTTATGATGGCTGGTCGTTTTCATTACTACGAAGGTTATTCTATGGAAGAAGTTACTTTCCCTATGAGAGTTTTTAACGGATTAGGAATCAAAAAAGTAATTTTATCTAATGCATCAGGAGGTGTAAATCCTAGCTTCAATGTAGGAGATATTATGTTGGTGAGAGATCATATCAATATGATGCCAGAACATCCATTAAGAGGAAAAAATATTGACGAATTAGGACCTCGTTTTGTTGATATGTCAAAAGCGTATGACAAAGAAATGTTGAACCAAGCTATTGATTTTGCTCAAGCGAATGATATATTAGTTCATCAAGGTGTTTATGTAAGTTTACAAGGACCAACATTCGAAACGCCATCAGAATATGGATTAGTTCGTTTTATTGGTGGTGATGCAGTTGGTATGAGTACAGTACCAGAAGTTATTGTAGCAAGACACATGGATATGAGAGTATTCTGTTTATCAATTATTACAGATTTAGGAGGACCAGAAATTTCTTTTGATGTTTCTCACGAAGATGTATTAAATGCTGCAAATAGCGCAATGCCTAATGTAATTAGAGTTGTAAAAAATGTTTTAGAAAATTGCTAATTTTTTAAAATTTAATTCATATAAAAAGCCAACTATTTTTAGTTGGCTTTTATTTTTTACAAGAATTATATTTATTTTTTATTAATAGTTGGGCAATCCCTTCGGTCGCGCTATCCATTACAATCTTTTTTGATTATTACATCGTTAATTTGAAATTTATTCATCAAAAAAGGATTTCCATTACTATCGCTATTGCAATTAGGTATTTTTGATAAAATAGAATTTTATTGTAATAATCTCAATACGAAATACAAATAATAGTTTAATTTATATACATAGAATTTGTTCAAATAAACTATTGTATTTAATTATAAATTTGCAATAGTGATTGAAGCGACATCCTTTTTAGATTGGTCATTTCGACTCTCAATGACCAAATCGAAATGCAATGACCAATCTAAAAAGATATAGCGAAAAAGCACGGTGCGCAGCAATTGCCCAAACAAATAAAATTTTTATAAATATTTTATTTCAATATAATTCGTTCTCCTTGTTTAGGGAAAATATAATTGATAGAATAAGGATTATTGCTTAATAATTCATCTTTTATTTTTTGCTCATAATCTCCTTTAGGTTTTATATGAGTAACGATAATTGTAAGTTTTTTTAGATTCTTTTCACCAACCAATTGAGCTAATTTTCCCATTTCTTCATTCATTAACTGAGGAGTTAAATGTCCAAATAAGAATTTTTCTGATTGCGAGTTAGGAAATGAAACTTCAAGCATCAATGTTTTTAATTTCCCAGATTTTATTTTAGGAGCAACTTCAGTCCATATTTTGCTCAACTTATCCGATTTTTCAACTCGATCAGCTCCTGTATCACCAAAGTAAAGAACAGCATTTTTATTGTTTTCAATTAATATAGCTGAACTTTTTAGAGGATTAACATGGCTTAATTCGTAAACTGTTCCAGTTAAATTTGTATTTTGTATAGGAAAAGTTTCAGCTATTTTTGCATAGTTATATTGGTATTTATTCAAGATAGGACTTTCACCTTCATTACCAAAATTTGCCCAGGCAGTATTTGTAAAGTATTTATTTTTTAATACATCGATTGTTTCTGTTATGGCATAAATTGGTTTCTGAGAATCCTCTGGAGAATTAATGACCATTCCAGCCAAATGATCCATATGACCATGAGAAATAAAATATCCTTTAATATTTTCTTTCAAAACATTTTCTAATGTTTTATCCTTGAATGTACCTTTTTCAATAGCTTTGTTTATTCCACTATAAATTGTTCCAGCATCTAATGCTAAGTAATTGTTTGTATTTTCTTCGGCGATAAGGTATGAAGAAAGGTTACTTTCATTACTTCCTCCATAAACTCCCAATGGAATAATTTCTAAATTCTGAGCAAAAGAGGCTATAGAAAGCCCAAAACATATATTGAATAAGTATTTTTTCATGTGTATAAATTTTTACAAAAATACAATTGATTTACTTTTTAAGGACAATTATGTTACTTCTTTCTAAAATCTTTATTAATTTCACGAAGATATAATTAACACATAGAGATTACTTCGGATGAATTTAAATTTAACAAGAAAGAAAAAATTAAAAAATTACGCTTTACAATTACTTACAAACAAAGCAACTTACGCACTTGCGCTTGCCATGTTTTCTACAAATGTTGATGCTCAAAAAAAACCTTTAGATTTAACTGTTTTTGATGAATGGCAAGCAATTGGGATGAAAGAATTGTCTAACAATGGAAATTGGGTTGCTTACCAAGTTGATGCACAGGAAAGTGATAATTCATTAAATTTTTATGGATTAAAAACAGATAAAAATTTTAATTTCCATCGAGGAGAGCAAGGAACATTTACTTCGGATTCTAAATTTGCTATTTTCAAAATTAGACCTTTCTACAAAGATTTAAAATTAGTTAGAATTAAAAAGAAGAAGGAGAACGAAATTGCAAAAGATTCAATTGGTATTTTAAACCTAACAACAAATAAAGTTGAAAAATTACCAAATATTAAGTCATTCAAAGTACCTAAAAAGGGAGGTTCTTTTTTAGCTTATTTATTAGAAAAAGAAGAAGTTAAAAAAGATAAATCTGATACAACTCAGATAGCACAAAAATCTTCATCTAAAGGGAAGAAAGATAAAAAGGACAAACCTTTGGAATTGGTTTTAAGAAATTTAATTTCTGGTCAGAAAAAGTCATTTAAAAATGTAATGAATTATGAGTTTAGTGAAAATGGGAAACAATTAATTTTTTCAACTAAACCAGAGAAAAAAGATTCATTAGATAAGACTAAATTTGGTGTTTTTATAGTTAATACATCCAATTTTATTCAAAAACAATTAGTTGATACTATTGGTGAGTTCAAACAATTTGCATTTGATTATTCTGCTAATAAATTGGCTTTTGTAGGTTCTACTGATGACGAGAAAAAGGAAAATAAAAATTATTTTTTATATTATTCAGCAATTCCATCTCAACAAGATGTGAAAAAAACAGATCTTGTAGGATTGAGAAAAGATTGGTTTGTATCTGAAAATGAACAACCGAAATTTAGTAAAAATGAAAACTTCTTATTTTTTGGAACAGCTCCAAAACTTGCAGAAAAAGATACGACCTTGATTGCAGATGATCATGCTAAGGTTGATATCTGGACTTACAAAGATGATTTTATTCAACCTCAGCAATTGAAGAATGTTGAGAGAGAAAATAAAAGATCTTATTTAGCTGTTTTGGATTTGAAATCTCAAAAATTTACTCAGTTAGCAAATTTTGATATGAATGTTGTGAAAATTCTTAATGAGGGTGATTCTGATTATGCTTTAGGAATTTCTGATAATTTATATAGACTTTCTTCTACATGGGACGCAACAAGAAGAAAAGATTATTACATTATTAATATCAAAACAGGAGAAAGACAACTTTTAGTTAAAGGACTTGCTGGAGATGTAGAAACTTCACCTAATGGGAAATATATTGTTTATTTTAACGAAGAAACTGCTTTGTGGTCAAGCTATAATATATTGACTAAAGAAACCAAAGTTTTAAATAAAAAGTTGAAAGTCAAATTTTATGATGAAGAAAATGATTCTCCAACATTAGCTTCAGCTTATGGAATTGCTTATTTTACTGATAACGATAATACTGTTTTAATCAAAGATCGTTACGATATTTGGGAGTTTGATTTAGAAGGAAACAACAAACCTGAAAATGTAACAAATGGTTTTGGTAGAAAAAACAAAATAACATTTAGTCTTAAACAACAGAATGAAGATATAAAAACATTGAACAGAGAAATTCCAATTTTCTTGGGAGCATTTAATAACCAAAATAAACAATCAGGAATTTATAAAACAATTATAGCAAAGTCTAAAAATCCTGAATATGTTATAATGTCTGATACTTGGGGAACTCAGAATTCAGCAAAAGCATTAAATGCAGATGAATATATTTATACAAAAGAATCTTTTCAAAATTCACCTGATGTTTATGTAACAACTAATTTTGTAGATGAGAAGAAGATTTCATCAATCAATCCACAACAAAAAGAGTATTCTTGGGGAAAAGGAGAATTAGTAAATTGGAAAACTTACTCTGGAAAAGATGCGACAGGAGTTGTATATAAACCAGAAAATTTTGATCCAAATAAAAAGTACCCAGTTATTGTTTATTTTTATGAAAAATTATCCGATAATTTAAATCGTTATCAAGCTCCAGCACCAACACCATCTCGTATTAATCATACATTTTTTGTTAGTAATGATTATATTGTTTTTACTCCAGATATTTCTTATACAATTGGTCATCCAGGTAAATCTGCTGAAGATTATATTAACTCAGGAGTAGATGCTTTGAAGAAAAATTCTTGGATTAATGGTAAAAAAATTGCGATACAAGGACAAAGTTGGGGAGGATATCAAGTAGCTCATTTAATTACTACAACTAATATGTATGCTGCAGCATGGACAGGAGCACCTGTTGTTAATATGACTTCGGCTTATGGTGGTATTCGTTGGGGAACAGGAATGAGTAGACAATTCCAGTATGAACAAACACAAAGTAGAATAGGAAAAACATTATGGGATGCTCCAGAGTTATATATCGAAAATTCACCATTGTTCAATATGCCAAAGGTCGAAACACCAGTTGTTATCATGCATAATGATGAAGACGGAGCTGTTCCTTGGTACCAAGGAATTGAAATGTTTATGGCATTGAGACGTTTAGGTAAGCCAGCTTGGTTATTAAATTATAATGGAGATGATCATAATTTGAAAAACAGAGCAAATAAAAATGATATACAAAGACGTCAACAACAATTTTTTGATCATTATTTAAAAGATAAACCTGCTCCTAAATGGATGACAGAAGGGGTTCCGGCAACAATGAAAGGAATTGATTGGGGATTTGATTTAGAAAAATAAAATTTTTAATTATGGATTTGGATAATCGGCAAATAGTTTACATTCATGGTCTTTATAGCTCAAAAAATTCTAAAAAATTTAGAGCAATAACCAAAAATTTTCCTACAGCAATTTATGTTGAATGGAAAGTTGAAGATAATATATTTGAGATTATCCAAAATTCATATAATTTATTAAAAGGTGAGATAAAAGATCTTGTCTTAATAGGAAGTTCTACAGGAGGAAATTTTGCATGGCAATTACAAAAAAAATTATTGGAAAATGGAAAATCAAGTCAACTTATTCTATTGAATCCTTTAATAGATATTACTTTCAAATTCTTAGATGATTTTCCATCTCAA
>DJDD01000099.1:15333-16170 GCA_002430925.1 Flavobacteriales bacterium UBA5933 | reverse complement strand
TGATTTTCCATCTCAATTAAACTCATATTTAGTCCCTATGAATATTTTTGTAAATACAAAAGTGTTTTTGGGAATGAAAGATAAGGTTTTAAATGCCTATAAATCAAAAAAGTTCTTTGAAATTCAACAGAAATCTTTTATAAATCAAATAGATATTATAGAGGTTGAAGATAATCATCGATTTGATAATTTTGAATCTTTACTATTATTGATATAGTTTTTCAAATTCAATAATTATTTTTTTTCAAAGAAATACACGAAATTTGTAGTCTTATTCATAAGATTATGACAAAACCACAAAGAATATTTGATTTACCTAGTTTCCAAGAAAAAAATACTCCAGGGATAAATATATTTAATTTTAAGGAGAATAATAAATGGATAGGTATTTCTACCACAGACTTCATACAACGAGTAAATAATATTTCTAAAGGTTTAATTGCTTATGGTATTAAACCAAATGATAAAGTAGCTTTAATCAGTGAAAATAGATTAGAATGGAATCTAATTGATTTTGCAATACAGCAAGTTGGTGCTGTAGTTGTAGCTATTTATCCTAATATTTCCGATAACGATTATGAATTTATTCTTAATGATGCTGAGGTAAAACTTTGTTTTGTTAGTAATGATTTTCTTTATCAACGTTTATTAGGAATTAATAATAAATTGAATACCGTAGAGAAGGTTTATACTTTTAATACATATTCTCATATTCCGAATTGGGTAGAATTAATTTCTAAAGGTTTAGATATTTCTGATGAAACTCTACAACAAATTAAAGATAATGTAAAAACAACAGATCTTGCAACTTTAATTTATACTTCAGGAACAACAGGA
>DJDD01000099.1:14026-15248 GCA_002430925.1 Flavobacteriales bacterium UBA5933 | reverse complement strand
AACAGGAAATCCAAAAGGAGTAATGCTTACACATGAGAATATGTTAGCAGATGCATTTAGTTCAGAATATTCTTTTCCTGTTCAGGCAAGAGATAGAGCATTATCCTTTCTACCTGCTTGTCATGCTTACGAAAGAGTTTTTCATTATGTATATATCCTGATAGGATTACCTATTTATTTTGCACAATCTATGGATACTATAGGAATGGATATGAAGGAAATAAAACCTCAAATATTTTCTGCTGTTCCTCGTGTTTTAGAGAAAGTATATGATAGAATAATGTCTAAAGGTGATGAACTGAAAGGTATAAAAAGAAAATTATTTTATTGGGCAATTTCTTTAGGTGAAAATTATGATTTAGATCAAACAAAATTATCTACTTGGTATAAAATACAATTATCTATTGCTAGAAAATTAATTTTTTCGAAGTGGAAAGATGCAATGGGAGGGCAAGTAAAAGGAATTGCTTCTGGTAGTGCAACTTTACAGAAACGATTGTTAAGATTGTATTTAGCTGCTGGAATTCCAATTTATGAAGGATATGGATTAACTGAAGCTGGACCATGTATTTCTGTAAATTGTATAAAAAGAGGAATGAATATCGGTTCTGTTGGTATTCCATTAGTTGGTATTGAAGTTAAATTAGCCGAGGATGGAGAGATTTTAGCTAAAGGAAAAAATATAATGAAAGGTTATTATAAAAATCCCGAAGCAACGGCAGAAGTTCTTAAAGATGGTTGGTTACATACAGGTGATATCGGAGAATGGGTTGATAATAAATTTTTGAAGATTATCGATCGCAAAAAAGAAATGTTTAAAACGTCAGGTGGTAAATATATTGTTCCTCAACAAATTGAAAAAACAATTTCAGAATCTGATTTAATTGAACAAATCATGGTTGTTGGTGAAGGTAGAAAATTCCCTTCGGCACTAATAATTCCTTCTTATGATAATTGCTTAGAATGGGCAAAAAATAATGAATCTTCAATAGTAAATTTACCAAAAGAAGAATTTTTAATTCATCCTAAGGTAAAAGATTTAATTGAAATTGAATTGAATAGATTGAACGTAAATTTCGGAAATTGGGAAAAAATAAAGAAATTTGCAATTCTACCAAATGAATTTACAATAGAAACAGGAGAATTAACTCCAACTCTTAAAATGAAAAGGAAAATCATTTTAGAAAAATATAAACAACAAATCGAAGATATTTATAATTAA
>DJDD01000099.1:7349-13890 GCA_002430925.1 Flavobacteriales bacterium UBA5933 | reverse complement strand
CGAAGATATTTATAATTAATTGTAATCCCTCATTTTTTTAATAAATGAGGGAATTATATTATTATTACAATTTTTAAAATAACTTTTAGTTATCTACCATAAATCATATAAATTAACAATGCATCCTAATAGTTCACTTCGACTTTTTGATTTAGCAAAAAGACAATTAGAAATTTATCCAGATTTACCAATGTTTGTTTCAAAAACTAATGGTGAATGGCAAGGAATTACAACCAAAGTTTTTTTAGATCATGTCAATGAAATATCTAAAGGATTAATAGCTTTTGGAGTAAAAGCTGGAGATAAAGTCGCATTAATTTCAGAAAATCGTGTTGAATGGAATATGATCGATTTTGCTGTACAGCAAATAGGAGGTGTAATGGTAGCCATCTATCCTAATATTTCAGATAACGATTATCAATATATTTTTAATGATGCATCTATAAAACTATGCTTCGTAAGTAATATAGATTTATACACTCGTTTGGATGCTTTAAGAGACAAGCTTCCAACATTAGAATATTTATTTTCTATTAACAAGTATGATAATGTTCAAAATTGGCAAATTTTAATTGATAGAGGACAGTCTATATCTCAAACAGAAATCGATGAGTGTTCAGCTAAAGTGACTAACGAAGATTTAGCGATGCTTATCTATACTTCAGGAACAACAGGAAATCCAAAAGGAGTTATGTTGACTCATAAAAATGTGATAAGTGATGTTATTGCTTGTGAATATTCTACGCCATTAAAACCTTATCACAGAGCATTAACTTTTTTACCAGCTTGTCATGCTTATGAGAGAACGTTGCAGTACTTGTATATTTATATGGGACTTTCTATATACTTTGCAGAATCTACAGATAAAATAGGCGAGAATTTAAAAGAGATAAAACCTCATATTATGACAGCCGTCCCTCGAGTGATTGAAAAAGTGTATGAGAAAATTATGGAAAAAGGTTCTCATTTATCAGGATTTAAAAATAAACTTTTTCATTGGGCTGTAAGAATAGGCGAACAATATGATTTGGATGAAGATAAATTATCATTCATTTATAAATTAAAATTAGTTGTTGCTCGTAAATTAATTTTACAGCGCTGGTATGAAGGTTTAGGAGGAGAATTAATAGCAATTGTAACAGGTAGCGCAGGAATTCAAGAGAAAATAGTTCGAACTTTTTTAGCTGCCGAAATACCAATTTACGAAGGTTATGGATTAACAGAAGCTTCACCAGTTGTTGCAGTTAATTGTTTCAAAAGAGGTAAAAAAATAGGAACAGTTGGACCACCATTAAATGGGGTTGAGGTAAAGCTTGCAGATGATGGAGAAATATTAGTTCATGGTGATATTGTAATGAAAGGGTATTACAATAATCCAGAAGCAACAGCTGAAGTTCTTAAAAATGGTTGGTTATATACTGGTGATATTGGAGAATGGATTGATGGTAAGTATTTAAAAATTATCGATCGTAAAAAAGAAATGTTTAAAACTTCTGGTGGTAAATATGTTGTTCCTCAACAAATAGAAAATAAAATGATGGAATCTCCATTTATTTCTCAATTCATAGTTGTTGGTGAAGGTGAAAAATTTCCAGGAGCGCTTGTTGTCCCAAATTACCAGAGTTTATTAAAATGGTCAAAAGACAATAACAAAGGAATTGATAATTTATCATTCGAAGAATTTCAAAAAAACAATTTAGTGAAAGAAAAAATTGAAGATGAAATTAATAGAATAAATATAAATTTTGGACATTGGGAGCAAATTAAAAAAATTGCAATTATTCCAACAGAATTATCAATAGAATCAGGAGAATTAACTCCAACACTGAAATATAAACGCAAAGTTATTTTAGAAAAATACAAAAAACAATATCAAGAAATTTACGGATAATATTATCATATTTATAGCTTATTGTTGTAAAATAGTAAATCTATTCTGTTCTTGTTAAAATAATCAACATTTATATAAATAAATTGTAAAATCATTTATAAGTTTGACGTTATAATATAATAATTACTTAGAATGAATTCGAATTTATCATATTCTAGTGGTGCATCTAATTATCCTCTTCTTGGAGAAACTATAGGTGAGAATTTGAAAAATACTGTTGCTAAATTTCCTCAAAGAGAAGCTTTAGTTTGTGTAGAGCAAAATTATAGAGTAACTTATACAGAGTTTTATCATCAAACAGGAATGGTTGCAAAATCTCTTTTGTCAATTGGTCTTAAAAAAGGTGATAGAGTAGGTATTTGGGCACCAAATAGAGCTGAATGGGTACTTTTGCAATATGCTACCGCTCGTGTAGGAATTATTTTAGTTAATCTAAATCCAGCTTATAGAGAAAGTGAATTAGAATTTGTTTTACAACAAGCAGAAATATCAGCAGTTTTTGCTTCGCTTCAATTTAAAACGAGCGAATATAAAAAAATGTTGAATAATGTAAAACCAAATTCAAAAACATTAGAACATGTTATTATTTTTGAAGAAGATTGGGATAATTTTTTACAATTAGGAGATGATGTAACAACTTCAGAATTACAACAAGTAGAGCAATCAATACAGTTTGATGACGCAGTTAATATTCAATATACTTCTGGAACAACAGGTTTTCCTAAAGGAGTAACTTTAACTCATCATAATTTATTAAATAATGGTTTCTTCATAGGGATTAGACTTAATTATTCAAGTAAAGATAGAGTGTGTATTCCTGTTCCATTTTATCATTGCTTTGGAATGGTAATAGGAAATTTAGCCTGTACATCTCATGGAGCTTGTATGGTTATTCCTTCCTCTAGTTTTGATCCTTCATTAACTTTAAATGCAGTTGAAACAGAAAAATGCACTTCTTTATATGGTGTTCCTACAATGTTCATCGCTGAATTAGACTTACCCAATTTTGATCGTTTTGATTTATCTTCTTTAAGAACAGGTGTAATGGCAGGATCTCCTTGTCCGATTGAAATTATGAAAAAAGTTCAATCAAAAATGAATATGACTGAAGTTTCTATCTGTTATGGAATGACAGAAACATCTCCTGTTTCTACACAAACAATTATAGGAACTCCATTAGATAAACAAGTATCAACTGTAGGAACTGTTCAAGATCATCTTGAATTAAAAATTATTGATCCTGTAACTGGAGACATTGTGCCAAGAGGAATTGCAGGAGAGTTTTGTACTAGAGGATATTCTGTTATGCAAAAATATTGGAATAATCCTGAAGCAACAGCTAAGGTTATTGATGAAAATAATTGGTTGCATTCTGGTGATTTAGCAACAATGGATTCTGAAGGATATATTAATATAACTGGAAGAATAAAAGATATTATAATTCGTGGAGGAGAAAATATTTCTCCAAAAGAAATTGAAGATTTTTTATATAAAAATGAATCAATTTCTGATGTTCAAGTTATAGGTGTTCCAAGTATAAAATTTGGAGAAGAAGTTATGGCTTGGGTAAAAACAAAAGATGGTGTTTCTATAACAGAAGATGATTTAAAAGAATATTGCTTATCTATTGCGCATTTTAAAAGACCAAAATATTGGAAATTTGTTAGTGAATTTCCGATGACTATTTCTGGTAAAGTAAGAAAAGTAGAGATGAGAGAAATATCTATTAAAGAATTAGGCTTAGAAATTGCACAGAAAGTAAAAACATCCTAATCTTATTAAATATTTTAGATAAAAAAACGATTCAATAAATTATAAAAAGTATCTTTGAATTTATTTTAATTAAACTTAATAAAGCAATCTAACTAATGTCAAATATATTATTAATTGAAGACGAACAGGCGATTCGTAACGTCTTAAAAAGTATTCTGATGGATGAAAATCCAAAGTGGAATGTTGATGAGGCAGAAAATGGATTAGTAGGTCTTGAAAAAATAAAAGAAAAAGAATACGATCTTATTATAAGTGATATAAAAATGCCTAAAAAAGACGGAATGGAAGTTTTGTCTGAAGCAATGACATATAATCCTGATTTAACAATCGTTATGATTACTGGTCATGGTGATGTTGATTTAGCTGTTGATGCAATAAAAAAAGGAGCTTATGATTTTATTTCTAAGCCACCAGATTTAAATAAGTTATTAACTACGGTAAGAAATGCATTAGATAGAAAGTCTTTAATGTCTTCAAATAAGGAATTAAAGAGTGAAAATAAAGCTTTAAAAAATAAAGTAGCTAAAAAATATGAAATGATTGGAGAATCGGAAGGGATTTCACAAGTCAAGGATATTATTGATAAAGTTGCTGATACTGATGCAAGAGTTTTAATTCTTGGTCCAAATGGAACAGGAAAAGAGCTTGTTGCTCATCATTTACATGAGAAAAGTTCTCGTAATGTGAAACCTTTAGTAGAAGTTAACTGTGCTGCAATTCCAGCTGAATTGATAGAGAGTGAATTATTTGGACATGTAAAAGGTTCATTTACAGGAGCTGTAAAAGATAAACAAGGTAAGTTTGAATTAGCTAATGAAGGAACTATTTTCTTAGATGAAATTGGAGATATGAGCCTTTCTGCTCAAGCTAAAGTGTTACGTGCTTTGCAAGAAGGAAAAGTTTCACCAGTTGGGTCAGAAAAAGAAATTGATGTTAATGTTCGAGTTATTGCTGCTACAAATAAAGATTTAAGAACAGAAATAAATGAAGGTAGATTTCGCGAAGATTTGTACCATCGTTTAGCTGTGATTATTATTAATGTACCTGGATTAAATGATAGAAGAGATGATATTCCAGCTTTAGTGGAGCATTTCGTTTCAGAAAATTCTATTAATAAATCTTTTGATGTATCAGCATATGAAGCATTGAAAGAGTTAGATTGGACTGGAAATATTCGTGAATTAAGAAATGTTGTAGAACGTCTTCTTATTTTAGGAGATAATCCTGTTACTAAAAAAGATGTAGATCAGTTTGTGAAGAAATAATACCAAGTTTTAAAATGAGAAACTTATATATATTGTTTATTGTAATTACTTTATTTTCATGTAAAACTAAAAATGAAGTAGTTGATAAGAGTTCGGATGCTCTTTCTCATGAAGATGTAGTTTCATTAGAAAAAACATCATTATTTTCTAATGAAGCAATTGTTTATGAAGGGACTTTTGAAGGAAAATATTTCGGAGATAAAGTTGTTTTGAAATTAGCAGATACAAAATTTACAATAGATTATAAAAATAAGACTTATAATGGTGATTTATTCAAAAAAGAAGATGGTTCTTTAATGGAAATTGAAGCTAAAAAGAAATTGCCATTTCAATTTTTTCGTTGGTCAGATAATACTGAAATAATGATTTTAAATGAAGATGGAACAGCTGATGAGAATGGTGAAAATTATTTAACAAGAGTTTCTAACTAAATAAAAAATGAAATATAGTATAAGTTTATTTACAATTTTTTCTATTCTATTTATTGGTTGTAATTCTTTCAATAAAAAGAAAGATAATCAAGAATTGGCAGAGCATTTTTTCGAAAATTATGCATCAAGAAAAGACTATAAAAAAATGTTGTCTTATTATAATGATAGTATTATTTACGAAAATGCTACACAATCTTCAGGGGAAGCAGTTGTTGATCCAAGATATCTTTTGAATGATATTATTCGTTGGGATGACAAAACAATGGAATATAAGAATAATAAAATGTTAGAAGTTAAAGAATTATTTTCTAATGATTCTGTAATTATTGCTAATGGAGAGTTTTCTGAATATTCTTACAATGGGCAAAAATTTGCTCCAATGAAATTTACTACGTATTTATATTTAGATAAAAATTCTAAAATTAAAAAACAAGTTGATTGGTTTAATTATCCAATAGAAGACATAATAGAATTATATCAATTGCAACAAAATCAACAAAAATTGAAATTAGATAAATAAAATTCTTAAAATAAAAAAAGGTTGTTTTTAAAACAACCTTTTTTTTATTTCTTTGTAATTGAAACTAATCTTGAATCTTCTTTACAAACATCAAATGTAAAATCATAATTCTTAGTTTTATCTTTACTCTCATAGTTAGCAATGTATTCTCTACAAGGAACTTGATCTTTTTTAGATTTACTGAAGTCTATTTTACTTCTTTTAAATAATTCTTTTTTTAAGAAAATCGTATCTAATTTTTCAGCATTCAAAAATGCTTGTGCTTCATCAGATATAGATAATTTTTTTGAATAAGCTTCATCTAAAACTCTTGCGTTAGGGAAATAATTACAAGAAAAGGCTCTTGGTCCAAATGCCATTGCAACGAAAACCATTCCTATTCCAACACCTAACAAAAACTTCATAAATCTCTGCGTGAACGTCATATAATCAATAAATTAATGTCGTGAAATGGTAAATCAAACCAATCACATAAATTTTTTTTTACTACTCTACCTTTGTACAAATATACACCATTTCTCACAGTTTTATTTGTTTGTACCATATTTGTAAATCCAGATTCTTCAGATATTTCTAGAAGATAAGATAAGAAGTAATTACTCAATGCTTTAGTAGATGTTCGTGCAACACGAGAAGTTATATTTGATACAGCATAATGTAT
>DJDD01000099.1:5777-7217 GCA_002430925.1 Flavobacteriales bacterium UBA5933 | reverse complement strand
TTAATTACTGTAGGACAATTATGAGTTGTAACTTCAGAAGTTTCAAAACAACCACCCTGATCTATACTTACATCTATAATAACTGCTCCAGGTTTCATTTTTGATACCATATTTTCAGTAACTACACATGGGGTTCTTGATTCTCCTCTTAATGCACCAATAGCTAAATCACATCTTCGTAATGCTTTTCCTAATTCTTTTGGATCTATTGTAGAAGTAGAAACACGTTGACCAATATTTTGTTGTAGACGTCTTAATCTTGTAAGAGAGTTATCAAATACACGAACGGAAGCACCAAGTCCTAGAGCTGTTCTTGTTGCATTTTCTGCAACAGTTCCTGCTCCAAGAATAACAACTTCGGTAGGTCTTACACCAGTAACACCTCCCATTAAAATACCATTTCCACCATTAGTAGAAGACATTAATTCACTTGCTACAAGAATTGCTGTTGTTCCAGCTATTTCACTTAGTAAGCGTACTACAGGAAGATGGTTTTGCTCATCTCTAATAAATTCAAAACCAACTGCATTAACTCGTTTTTGAATTAATTTTAGAAAAAATTCTCTTTTTAACGTATTTGCAGGCATCGAAGAAATAATGAGAGCGTTTGGCTTAATCCATTCTATCTCTTCGAGAGTTAGTGGACCTACTTTTAATACTACAGGCTTTTCAAAAACAGCTTGAGTATTGTAAGTAATATTAGCTCCAACTTCCGAATATTCTTTATCAGTATAATTTGCACCTTCTCCAGCACCAGTTTCTATAGTAACAGAATGTCCTCTATTAACAAGAATTTCTACGGCATCTGGAGAAAGACAAATTCTTTTTTCTTGATTATTTGTTTCTTTAGGAATTCCAATATCAAATCGTTCTTTTTTTCGAGGAATTTCTAATCGCTCTGTTTGAGTTAGTAATTCTTCTTGAGAAAAAGGCGTATAAATATTTTTTCCATCCATAATGTTATTCAAAATTTAAATAACGAATACCATCTACATTTTTTATAGAAATAGTATGATGTTCGTCTGGGATAAAGTTAGCAATTTTATTTGACCATTCCATTAAGCAAAATTGATTAGAATAAATATAATCTTCTATTCCAAAATCCAATGCTTCATCTTCATGATTAAGACGATAAAAATCAAAATGAAAAACTTTACCTTCATCAGTATCATATTCATTCACAATAGAAAAAGTAGGACTAGAAACTTCATCATTTGTTCCAAATGATTTTACTAATTCTTTGATGAAAGTAGTTTTTCCAGCTCCCATTTCTCCTTCAAAAGTTATAATTTTATGTACAAGTTGCTTTTTAATTTCCTTTGCAACTTCTGGTAATTCTTCTAAATTTTGAATAATAAATTCCATTTAATTTTTTGGTGTTAAAACAATCATTGGTATAATATTTTCTTCTAAAGAAATACCTCCGTGCTGATAAGTATT
>DJDD01000099.1:0-5647 GCA_002430925.1 Flavobacteriales bacterium UBA5933 | reverse complement strand
TACAAAATGATTATAATTTTTAGGGTATGTTAAAAATAAATTTTCTTTTGCAAAGATATACTTTGATGTAACATTAACCTTAGGTAATAAGAATTTTTCTGGTTGATCGACAGCTAAAACATCTTTTGGGTCATATTGTAATTGCTTCCCTAATTTATAGCGTAAATTTGTACTTGATTCTTTATCACCAATTACTTTTGTAGGCTCTTTTACATATATTGTTCCGTGATCTGTAGTTACAATAATTTTCATACCATCTTGTGCAGCTTTTTTTACAATTTCCATTAAGTATGAGTTTTCAAACCAATGTTTTGTAATAGAACGGTATGTTTTATCATCACGAATAATCTCACCAACAATTTTATTATCAGTTTTAGCATGAGATAAAATGTCAATAAAGTTATAAACTATAACATTTAGGTTGTTATTTTTATAATTATTGAAATCATCTGCAATTTTTTTCTCAAAATCAGAATTTAATATTTTGAAATAATTGTATGATAAATCACCTAATCCAAGACGTTTTAATTGTTCTCCTAAAAGTTCTTTTTCATGCATGTTTTTATTTCCTTCATCCGTATCATTCAACCAATACTGAGGATACTTTTTTTCAATTTCCAAAGGCATTAGACCTGAAAAGAAAGCATTTCGCGCATATTGTGTTGCAGAAGGCAATATACTATAGTATAAATTTTCGTTTTGAGAATTATAATAGCGATTAAAAATAGGTTCAATAACTTTCCATTGATCGTATCTTAAATTATCAACTAGAATAAGTAAAACATTTTCATCTTTACTTAATTGTGGACGTACTAATTTATTAAAAATTGTATGTGATAATACAGGACTTTCATCTTCATTGTGTAACCAATCTTCATAATTACGTTCAATAAATTTGAAAAATGCTGCATTAGCTTCACTTTTTTGATTTTCTATAATCTCATTTAATGCTTTATCTTCTATGTTTTCTAATTCAAGCTCCCAATAAACTAATTTTTTATAAATTTCTTGCCAATCTTCATAATCTCTAGCATTCATCATATCCATTGTTATATTTCGGAATTCTTGCTGATAATTAACCACCGTCTTTTCAGAAATAATTTTAGAAGAGTCTAAAATCTTTTTTAAACTCATAATAATTTGATTTGGATTGACAGGCTTTATTAAATAATCTGCAATGTGTGATCCGATAGCATCTTCCATAATATGTTCTTCTTCACTTTTAGTAACCATAATTACTGGAAGATTAGGACGTAATTCTTTTATTTTAGGTAGGGCTTCCAATCCACTAAGACCTGGCATATTTTCATCTATAAGTACAGCGGCAAAATTTTCGTTTTCAATAATCTCTAATGCATCTGTAGCATTATTTATCATTGTAGTTTCATATCCTTTTTTATCTAAAAATAATTGATGAGGTTTTAATAAATCTATTTCATCATCAATCCATAATATTTTTATTGCCATTTGTCTAAATTTTTATTTTAAAATTCTACTGAAAGAATTGTACCAAATATAGAGATATAGTAAATGTTAAAATCAAAATTGTATGTTAAACATTAGACTAAAATACTAAATTGTATTCACAATTTTATACAAAAAATGCCATATTTTAAAATAGATAGACATTATTAAATATTTTCTTGCTATTGATTATATTAATAATTTACGATAATTTAATAATTAAAATTTATTATAAAATAACAAAATATGATACGTACTGAAATTGAGTTATAACTTATTGATAGTTATAATCTATAAAATATTCTTATAAACCATAGATTTTATAGATTTGATTTATAGTTAATCCTCATTTAGTTTTGTTCAATAATTAATATTTAAATTAAAATTAAATAGAATGAAAAAAACTTTTTTAGCATTAACTTTTCTATCTACGATAGGGTTTTCTCAGCAATTAACAACTAATTCTGGAGCACCAGTAGGAGATAACCAAAATTCGAAAACAATAGGAAACAATGGTCAAGTATTATTAGAAGATATACATTTAATAGAAAAATTAGCCGCATTTGATAGAGAAAGAACACCAGAACGCGTTGTTCATGCAAGAGGTGCTGGTGCATTTGGTGAATTTGTAGCTTCTTCTGATTTTTCTGAGGTAACTAATGCAGATTTTTTATCAGCAAAAGGAAAAGTAACTCCATTATTGGTTCGATTTTCTACTGTAATTCATCAACAAGGTTCTCCAGAAACATACCGCGATCCTCGTGGTTTTGCTGTGAAATTTTATACAGAACAAGGAAATTATGATTTAGTAGGAATTAATCTACCTGTTTTTTTTATAAGAGATGCAATAAAATTTCCAGATATGGTACATGCATTTAAACCATCTCCATTAACAAACGGGGTTTCTGATGCCAATCGCGTTTTTGATTTTTTCTCTAATTTACCAGAATCAACTCACATGTTAACATGGTTATTCTCTGATTATGGAATTCCTGCAAATTATCGTCAAATGGAAGGGAATGGAGTGCATGCATACAAATGGATAAATAATAAAGGAGAAGTAACTTATGTTAAATATAAATGGATGCCACAGCAGCAAATAAAAAATTTAACTCAGGATGAAGCAAATAAAATTCAAGCTACCCAAATAGAACATGCTACATTAGATTTATACAATCAAATAGAAAAAGGGAATTTTCCAAAATGGGATTTATATGTTCAGATGCTGAAAAAAGAAGATTTTGATCTACTTGATTTCAATCCTGTAGATGCAACTAAAATTTGGCCAGAATCTGTAGCTAAACTAATAAAAGTAGGTACAATGACTCTAAACAAAAATCCTGAAAATTATTTTCAACAAATAGAACAAGCAGCTTTTTCTCCTGCTACATTGATTCCTGGTATAGAGCCTTCTGAAGATAAATTATTGCAAGGACGTTTATTTTCATATTCAGATTCGCAAAGACACCGTTTAACAGGTAATTATCAACAGATTCCAGTTAATGCACCAAGAACAAAAGTAAAAACATATAATCAAAATGGTTATATGTCTTTAAGAGAACAAGAAGGAGATGTAAATTATCAACCATCAACTAATTTACCAAGTGTTGTAGATAATAATAAATTTAAATATTCTAAATCAGTTTTTCCAGCAGGTACAGTTACAACACAACACGTAATTGATAAAGAGAATAACTTTAAACAAGCGGGAGAATTGTACGAATCATTTTCTAAAAAAGATAAAGATAATTTAATTAAAAATCTATCTGGAGCTTTAAATAGTGTGAAAAATAAAGTAATAGTTCATAAGATGATAGCTCATTTTTATTTAGCTAATAAAGAATATGGAAATCGTTTATTAAAAGCGACGAATACATCTTTAAGTGATATAAAACAATATTTATAACATATAAAATTTTGGAGCAAATTAACTTTTGCTCCTAGTCTAATTTAACGTTGTTTAAACTTTTTTTAAATAATTTCTAAGGATTGTTTTTGGGGAGTGTTTCATTTGCAATAGTGATTGAAGCGGTATCCTTTTTAGATTGGTTATTTCAACTTCACTCAACAACCTAGTCGAAATAACCAATCTAAAAAGATATAGCGAAAAAGCACGGCCCGCAGGGATTGCCCAAAAAAATTAAATAACTTATTTATAAAAAATAATAAAATGAAAAACATAATTATAAAATTTATATTCCTATTTGTAATAGCAAACTCAGTCAACGCTCAAGATCTATTTTCAGCAGCAAGAACAAATAATTTGGCGTTAACAGAACAATTAATTGATAAAGGAGAAGATTTAAATCAGAAAGATTCTAAAGGTTTTACGCCATTAATTTTGGCTGTATACAATGGAAATGTAGAAGTTGCTAA
The DNA here is from genome assembly GCA_002430925.1 of Flavobacteriales bacterium UBA5933. Taxonomy (GTDB): domain Bacteria; phylum Bacteroidota; class Bacteroidia; order Flavobacteriales; family Weeksellaceae; genus Empedobacter. The sequence continues at coordinate 1,807 of DJDD01000099.1, read as the reverse complement.
AAAACTTTTAGAAAAAGGAGCAAATCCTGATGCTCAAGATTTATCGGGTAATAATGCAATGATGGGAGCTTCTTTTAAAGGAAATTTAGAAATGATAAATCTACTATTAGAAAATAAAGCAAATGTAAATGAAGTTAATTTTAATGGAGCTACATCACTTATTTTTGCAGTGACTTTTGGAAGAAATGATGTTGCGAAAAGAATAATTTCTGCAGGAGCTGATTTATCCATAAAAGATTCAAGTGGAAAAACAGCGTTAGATCACGCAAAACTTCAAGAAAATAATGAAATGATAGGTTATTTGATAAATAAATAAATTTCTATTTTGATTAATGCTTGTAGAATTTTATAATTACTTAGCTATATATTTCAATTATATTTGTGCAATGAATTCATTGGTTGAGGAAAATTATCTAAAAGCATTATTTCATTTATCAGAAAATGGTAGAGGAGAAGTTAATGTTAAGGATTTGAGTGAGCATTTAGAGATAAAAATGCCTACAGTAAATAGTATGATGAAAAAATTAGCTGAAAAAGATTTGGTTATTTATGAATCTTACAAACCTTTACGTTTATCTGAGAAAGGAGTAATAAAAGCATCTTTGGTTGTTAGAAAACATAGATTAACAGAAATGTTTTTAGTTGAAAAAATGGGTTTTGGTTGGGAACAAGTTCATGAAGTTGCTGAGCAAATAGAACATATACAAAGTACTTTATTTTTTGATAAAATGGATCAAATTTTAAATTATCCTAAAGTTGACCCTCATGGATCTCCAATTCCTGATAAAGATGGAAATTTAGAAATTATTAATTATAAAAAATTAGCTGAATTTAAAAAAGGAGATGTTGTAGAAATTTGTGCTGTAATTTATTCTTCTGAAGATTTCTTGAAATATTTAAATTCTAAAGATATTCAGTTAAATGATAAAATAAAGATTTTAGATTTGGAAGAATTTGATGGAACTATGACAGTTCAATTTTATGAGAAAGAAAATAAAATTGAGACTTTCAGTAATCATGTTACATTAAGACTTTTAGCAAAATAAAATATCTGAACATTAAAAAGCCAAGCTAATTTAGCTTGGCTTTTTAATATTATTCAGCTTTACCTTTTATTCTAAAGATTTTTCTAGAATTAACAGGGTCATTAGAAGTAATAGTTACAGATTTATTAAAATCACCTTTTACTCCTCCAGTAGAATATTTTATTACAATATCACTAGATTTACCTGGTTCTATAGGAGTTTTAGCATATTCTGGTATAGTACAACCACAAGATCCTACAACGCTTTTTAGAATTAGGGGTTTATCACCTGTATTCGTAACTTTCATTTTAGAAGTTACTTCAGTATTCAATTTCAAATTACCAAATTGAATTTCTTCTTTTTCTAATGTAAGTGTTTGTGCAAAAAGTGATGATACTCCTAATACAAAAGCACCTAAAAACATAATTTTTTTCATAATGATAATAAATTGTCAAATCAAATATATAAAATATATATGTCTATATCTAATAAAATAAACTAAAATATTTACGTTATCTTAAGAAATTAAATTGTATTTCAATGTTATTAATCATTCTAACAACATTTTTTTTATTTGTAATATTCTGCGGTTTTTCATCATTAGATATTAGTAAGAATGAGAATGATTTTCTATGTTTTAGATTAATAAAAGGGATTTTTATAGTAGCAATTTTATCAGGTTATTCATCTATTTTCATTCCTTTGAATTTATATTTTGAATTATTTATTCTAGTAGTTGGTATAGGTTTTTTTATTTATAATAGGCAACTAATTTATATAAA
>DJDD01000067.1 GCA_002430925.1 Flavobacteriales bacterium UBA5933 | reverse complement strand
AAACAAAATGCACAACAGGTATTTAAGATTATAAATTTATTTATAAGGGCTTTACATTTTCTTTTGTGTGATTATATTTTTTTTGTAATTTTATACATTAAATCTAAATTTTTATGAAAAAAATATTTTTAATTTTTACGTTATTTTCTGTTAATGCCTTTAGCCAAATAGGTATAAATACTTCTAGTCCACAAGCTATGTTAGATGTAGAAGGAGATACTAGAATAGCTACAACTGAATCTCTAACAACAACACCAACGTATGTTTTAACTGTAGATGATAATCAGATAGTTAAAAAAGTTCCTATAAATTCTTTAGGAGGAGGAGCAAATGTTGTAAAAAATAGAATTTATGCAATTGTACCTAAGAATGCAGATCAAAAATTAACCACAAGAGGTACTAATTATAATGTAACTTTTGATGGTGAGATTTCAGGAATTAATACATCTTCTTTATCAGTCAGCTCAGATCAGACATCGTTAAATTTCCCTGCAAATAAAGCTTTTAAAGTTACTGGAATGGTAGGTATAAGAGGGAGAAATAGTGGTACTGCTAGTAATACAAATCCGGGGTATATTACCTCAAAATTTGTAGCAGGAACAGGATCAACATTAATAATTAGTACACAAGGATATGTAGAATCATCTACTGAGGCATATGATGATGGAGGTGTTACAAATCCAATTATAATCTTTACAACAGGAACTTCAGGTGGCTCGATACAGCTTTCTGCAAGATATGATGGAGGTAGTGCAGGAACAACAGGTTATTATTTAGCTGGGGCGCCAACAGATAAGTCAATAGGGACCTATTTTATAATTGAAGAATTATAAAGAATAATAATTAAATAATATTCTATGAAAAAAATATTTTTAATCTTTATACTATTTTCAATTAATTCTTTCAGTCAGGTTGGGGTTAATACATCTTCTCCACAGACAGCATTAGATGTAGAAGGTAATATGAGAATAGCAACTACTGAAGAATCTACTACAGCAGAATATGTTTTAACTGTAGATGATAATCAAATAGTAAAAAAAATACCAATAACTACATTTGGTAGTGGAGGAACAGATGTTGTAGATAGTAGAATTTACGCAATCATTCCTAAAAATACAGCGCAATATTTTCAGACCAATGGGACAAATTACAATGTTACATTTGATGGAACTATTACTGGTATAAATATTTCAAATATATCAGTTAGCTCAGATCAAACATCAATAAATTTTCCTGCAAATAAAGCTTTTAAAGTTACTGGAATGATTGGAGTAAAAGGTAAAACAGTACCATCATCAGGTGGAGCTACTAGTGGAAATCCAGGTTATATTACCTCAAAATTTGTAGCGGGAACAGGAGCAACATTAGTAATTAGTACACAAGGTTATTCAGAGTCGTCTACTGAAAGATATGATGATGGAGGAGTTACAAATCCAATTATTATTTTTACAACTGGAGATTCAGGAGGATCAATACAACTTTCTGCAAGGTTTGCGGGAGGTAGTGCAGGAACAACAGGTTATTATTTAGCAGGTCAACCTACAGATAGTTCAATAGGAACATATTTTATAATTGAAGAATTATAATTGAAATCTAAAAGCATAAAAAAGACTTCTTAAAATTTTAAGAAGTCTTTTTTGTTTTAATAAAAATGATAATAAACTATCTTTGTATTATGGAAGAAACTAATTTTTTGCGATTGAATAAATATATCAGCGATAGTGGTATATGTTCTCGACGTGAGGCTGATCAGTATATAGAAAAACGTGTTGTTTTGATAAATGGACGAGTTGCAAAAGTTGGTCAACATGTAAAATCTACAGACACAGTTACTGTTAATGGGACTATTATAGAGCCTAAATTGAAAGAAAATGCAGCTTATATAATGTTGAATAAACCTGTTGGAGTTACATGTACTACAGATTCTTCTGATCCAGATAATATTGTAGATTATTTGTCTTTTGGAGAACGTATTTTTCCGATAGGAAGATTAGATAAGGATTCTCAAGGTTTAATCCTTTTAACAAGTGATGGAGATATTGTAAACAAAATTTTACGAGCTGGTAATAATCACGAAAAAGAATATGTTGTAACAGTAGATAAACCTATTACAGATGATTTTTGTAAGAAAATGTCAACAGGTGTTCCAATCTTAGGTCAAGTAACTAAAAAATGTAAAGTTGAAAAAATAAACACTAACACATTTAAAATTACTTTAATTCAAGGATTGAATAGACAGATTCGTCGAATGTGTGAATATTTTGGATATGTTGTTAAAAAATTAGAACGAGTTCGTATAATGAATTTAACATTGAATATTCCTGTTGGACAACACAGAGATTTAACACTAGAAGAATTAGATGAATTGAATCGATTGACTAAGGATTCTGAAAAGCATGTAGAAAAAACTTCTAATCAAAAGAAGAAGCCTAAGAAAACAAATGAAATTTCTCCAGATTTTAAAAATTCAAAGGGAAAAATGATTCAAAAGAAAGGAGGTAAGAAATCTTCAAATTCATCACAAGCCAGAATAGGAAAAAGTAATCCAAATAAGGCAAAAGGAGGTAAAAGGAGATAAAAATATTTCTAACGAAATAGATAAGTTAAAGTAGTTTCGATTTTATTATCTTTACGTAACTAGTAGATTAAAATTATAGCATAGAATAATATGAAAAAAACAGCTTTTATCTTATTAAATTTATCACTTATGGTTGGAGTTAATGCACAGAGTTATAAAAAGAAATATCCAGAAACAAAAAAAGTAGATCATGTAGATACCTATTTTGATGAGGAAGTTCAAGATCCTTACCGTTGGTTAGAAAATGATCTTTCTGAAGATACAAAAAAATGGGTAGTAGAACAGAATAAGGCAACTTATGCTTATTTAAATGAAATTCCATTACGTGCTGAATTAAAAAAATCATTAACTGAAATATGGAATTACGAGAAAATATCAACTCCATTCAAAGAAGGTGATTATACCTATTATTATAAAAATGATGGTTTACAACAACATTCCGTTTTATATAGAAAATTAGGAGAAGATGGAGCAGAGGAAGTTTTTTTAGATCCTAATAAATTTTCTAAAGATGGATCTGTTTCCTTATCAGATGTTAGTTTTTCTAAAGATGGTAGCTTAGTTGCTTATTCAATTTCAGAAGGAGGTTCTGACTGGAGAAAAATTATAGTTCTTGATGCTAAGGATAAAAAAGAGATAGGAAAAACATTAATTGATGTTAAGTTTTCTGGAATAGCTTGGAAAGGTAATGATGGTTTTTATTATTCATCTTATGATAAGCCAAAAGGATCAGAATTGTCAGAAAAAACAGATCAACATAAATTATACTATCATAAATTACGAACTGAGCAAAAAACAGATCATTTAATTTTTGGAGGTCAAGAAACTCCAAGACGTTATGTAGGTGCTTATTTAACAGATGATGAGCGTTTTTTAATTATTAGTGCTGCTAATACAACAACAGGTAATGAATTATATTATCAAGATTTATCAGTTCCTAATGGAAAAATTAAACCGATTGTAAATAATTTTGATACCAATACATCTGTTATAGACAATGATGGTGAAACATTTTATCTTTTTACTAATAAGAATGCACCAAATAACAAAGTAGTTAAAGCATCTATTAATGATTTATCAGAAAATGCTTGGCAAACTGTAATACCAGAAACTGATAACGTATTGAATATTTCTACTGGTGGAGGTTATTTATTTGCTCATTATTTAAAGGACGCTATATCTTTAGTTGAACAATATAAATATGATGGGACTAAAATTCGTAAAATAGATTTACCAGGAATTGGCTCTGCTTCAGGATTTGGAGGTAAAAAATCTGAAAAAGAAATTTATTTTGGGTTTTCAAATTACATTACACCATCTACAAGTTATAAATACAATGTGGAAGATGGTTCATCTGAAGTTTATATAAAACCAAATGTGAAATTTAAAACAGAAGATTATATTTCTGAACAAGTTTTTTATACTTCAAAAGATGGAACAAAAGTTCCTATAATTATCACTTACAAAAAAGGAACAAAAAAGAATGCTAAGAATCCAACTATAGTTTATGGTTATGGAGGTTTTAACATAAGTCTTACTCCTGCATTTAGTCCAGCAATCGCAACTTGGATAGAAAATGGAGGTATTTATGCTGTTCCTAACTTACGTGGAGGAGGAGAATATGGTAAGAAATGGCATGATGGCGGTCGTCAATTTAATAAATTAAATGTTTTTAATGATTTTATTGCTGCGGCAGAATATTTACAAACAAATAAATATACATCACCAGATTTTACAGCTCTTTCAGGAGGATCAAACGGAGGTTTATTAGTTGGAGCAACAGAAACTATTAACCCTAAAATAGCAAAAGTAGCTTTACCAGCTGTAGGTGTTTTGGATATGTTACGTTATCATACTTTTACAGCTGGAGCAGGTTGGGGATATGATTATGGTACAGCAGAAGATAGTAAAGAAATGTTTGATTATTTAAAGTCATATTCACCTGTACATAATGTAAAAGAAGGAACTTGTTATCCTGCAACATTAGTTACAACTGGAGATCATGATGACCGTGTTGTTCCAGCACACTCATACAAGTTTGCAGCAAATTTACAAGCAAAGCAAAGCTGTGATAATCCTGTATTAATTCGTATCGAAACAAAAGCTGGTCATGGTGCTGGACGTTCTACAGAAGTTATTATTAATGAAACAGCTGATAAATATGCATTCACTTTATGGAATATGGGAATCAAAAAAATACAATAATTTTAAGTTTTTAATAACGATTAATCCATCTGAGAATTCAGATGGATTTTGTATTTTTGTAAATTAATATTATTTTGATTGAATAATATTTAGTAAATTGATTATTAATTAAATATATCCAAAAATGAGTACAAAAACTTATGCAGCATTTAATGAAACAGATGCACTAGAACCACATACAATAGAACGTCGTCAATTATCGCCTAAAGATGTATTTATTGATATTGAGTACTGTGGTGTTTGTCATAGTGATATTCACACAGCAAAAGGAGATTGGGGAAAACCAAATTATCCAGTTGTTCCAGGACATGAAATTATAGGAAGAATAAAAGAAGTAGGATCAGAAGTTACTAAATTCAAAGTAGGTGATTTAGTAGGTGTTGGTTGTATGGTAGAATCTTGTCAAGATTGTCATCCTTGTGAAGAAGGATTAGAGCAATATTGTGAAAATGGATTTACAGGAACTTACAATTCTACAAATTCTAAACATGGAGGAGTAACTTACGGAGGTTATTCAGAAAATATTGTTGTAGAGGAGAAATTTGTATTAAGTGTTCCAGAAAATATAGATGTAAAAGCAGCAGCACCTTTATTATGTGCAGGTATTACAACTTGGTCTCCATTACGTCATTGGAATGTAAAAGAAGGAGATAAAGTAGGTGTAATTGGTCTTGGAGGATTAGGACATATGGGAGTTAAATTTGCAAAAGCAATGGGAGCACATGTTGTTATGATTACAACTTCTGAATCAAAAGGTGAAGATGCAAAAAAATTAGGAGCAGATGAGGTTTTAATTTCTAAAGATGCAACACAAATGGCTGCTCACAAAAATTCATTTGATTTCTTATTAAATACAATTCCTGTAAAACACGATGTAAATCCATATTTAGACTTATTGAAGTTAGATAAAACAATGTGTATTGTAGGAGCTATAGAACCTTTAGAAGCAGTAAATGGAGGTTTATTAGTTATGAAAAGAAAAAATCTTGCAGGATCTTTAATCGGTGGAATAAAAGAGACACAAGAAATGCTAGATTTCTGTGGAGAACATAATGTTGTTTCTGATGTTGAAATGATAGATATACAAAATATCAATACAGCTTACGAGCGTATGATGAAATCTGATGTAAAATATCGTTTTGTAATTGATATTAAATCATTAAAAGAGTCATAAAATATTCTTATTTAAGGAATCAAAAGTTGATTAAACTGTTTTTTGAATAATTTCAAATGATTGTTTTTTAATTTATGATTCGTCATTTATTTGCAATAGTGATTGAAGTGATATCCTTTTTTGATTGGTTACATTATAATAAGTTTATTGCATTTCGACTTCGTTCAATGACCAAGTATTAAATGCAATAACTAGTTCGAAATGACCAATCGAAAAAGATATAGCGAGAAAGCACGACCCGAAGGGATTGCCCAGTAAAAAATAAAAATAGTTTAAAAATAACTTTAAATAATTTTAGAATAAAAAAACCGCCAATGGCGGTTTTTTTATTTCTTATTTAGTTTCTTCCTTTGTTTTTGTAGAATCAACAGTTACACTTTCAACAGAATCAGAACTAATAGAAGGAGCTTCTTCTTTTTCTATTGTTAAGGAATCAACAACAGTAGAATCTGTACTTGGTGTTGGTTGTTTTTCTTCTTTGCATGCAGAAACACTAAATAATGTTCCAAATACTACTAATACGATTGCATTTACTACTAATTTTTTCATAATTTTAATTTTTATACTTTTATTGTTTAATTTTAATAAAGCAAAGTTAGAATTTCAGTAAAAGGATAGGATGTAGAATAGTTGTAACTTACTTGTAATAAATACGAAAGTTAAATTACTAGCATTTTACAAAGTAAATAAATCTTAAAATCATCATAAAAAGGCTAGCATAGCCGTTTTTATGTTGAAAATATTATTTTATTTGCATTTATATAAAATCACTTTGTAAAATGGTTTTGTGTTTTACAAAATCATGAAATACAGGTATATAAAAATTATTTTTTGAGCAAATTTACAGATATAGAGATTTTTGAAGTTTTGAAAAAATCAATCGTTGATCGATTTTTTGAGGAAAATTCTGCTCAATCCGCAAATATTTCCAATTGGAAAGGACAAGAAATTACTTCATTTCAGGAAGATTTATTCAATAGAACAAAATCTACAGTAAGTGAGAAATGGTTTTACACTTATTTTAAATCAGATTTTAAAAAACTTCCTCGTATTGATATGCTAAATCTATTAGCACAGTATTGTGGTTATAAAAACTGGGCTCATTTTCTTAATGTAAAAAATATTGAATATTTTGATACAACGAAGGTTGAGACAAGGCCAAATGAAGTAATAGAAAAAGAAGAATTTCCTTTATCGCAAATAGAAGATAAAAAAGAAGAAAAGTTACAAACTACGGAACAGGTAGTTATTAAAGAAGATACAATTACTGAAGGTAAACTAAGAAAAAGTAAATTGAAAATAGTTTCAATTGTTGTTTCAATTGTTTTAATTTTAGGAGGAATCTTTACTGCATGTTATTTTTTATTTTTTGCACAGAAAGAGTATGAATTTTGTTTTGTAGATTCTGATCGTCAAACACCAATAAAAAACTCTGTTGAGGTTACAATTTTTAGAGATGGTTTTACACCTCTTTATTTATCAACAAAAACGGGTTGTATAAAATTCAAATCTCAAAAAAATATTGTAAAAATGTTTGTGAGTTCACCTTATTATAAGCAAGATACTTTTAAGGTTAATTTGCATCAATATAACCAACCAGAAAAACTGTTATTGGATCCAGATGATTATAAAGTAATGCTTTATTATTATTCTAATTCAGCAAAAGATTTAAAGCAAAGGATATCTAAATTAAATCAAATGATTGCAGATAATGCTTTAATTTATCAGGTTTATGATAATGATTTTTTTGGAGTAGAAATTTTATCTAAACAACAGTATATTAACCTAGTTACAATTCCTACAACATCTTTAAAGAATTTTTCTTTAATAGAGTCTGAAACGAAAAATGGGAAGATTGTAAAATTAAAATTTAAAATCCAACAAGATGAGAATGATAAGTAAAATTGTTCAGTTTAGCATGATTATGCTATTTGGTGCTTGGATACTTTTTTCGTGTAAAGACGAAAAATATCATGGAGATTATAATCCTGAAACGATAAAAGGATATAAGAATGAATCTTCTACAGTAAGTAGTAAAATGGATTCTGTAGAGGCTATAAATTTTATTACAAAGCAAAAATTAAGAGAATTATTTGAGCTTTCTGCATTAGCTTCTAATTCTAATGATACTGTTGTAGATAGTATGTTGAGAGATCAATTGTTAACATATTTTCCTGAAAAGGATACTACAGAGGTTTTTTCTTTGTTGAGAGATTTGTCAGCTAAGAAAGTAACTTATACTTCTATTACAAAGTTTTCAATTTTACCAAAAGATTCTTTAACAGAAGATTCTGTAAGACAAGTAGCTTACACAGTTAATTATTTTAATTCTGATAAAAAATTAATAGAGACCAATAATAATATAGGATTATTTGTTTTGAAGAAAGAACCAATTCAATTTAAAAGAGAATTCAAATTTTACTTTACTAGATTGAATGAAAAGACAGATAGCATTCAAAAAGATTCTATAGCATCTGGAGTAATACAGAAATTTAAAGGGAAATCACCGAAATAAGTATCTTCTATACAATCAATAGGTCTAAAATAACTTAGGCCTATTTTTTTTGCATCAGGTCTACATCTTGCTAAAAATTTGTCATAATATCCACCTCCATATCCAACACGATTACCTTTTTTATCTGCAACAAACATTGGGATTAATATGACATCTATTTCTTTAGAATCAAATTCTGTATATGTAATAGGTTCTGGAATTTGATAAGAGTTTAATTGAGTTTTAAAATCTTTTTCAACTTTACAATTAATCATATCATCACCAACGACTAAAGGTAGAATAATAGTTTTATTTAAAGAAAATAACCAATCAATAATAGGATATGTATTAATCTCATTATTTCTTTCTATTGGTAGAAACACATGAAAATTTTGAACTGAAGAAAAATCTATATTTTGTAAATTTCTGAATATTTTATTACTCAATGTAATTACATCATCATTAGAATAATTTTTTCTAACAGCTCTATAAAATTTTCGTGCTTCTTTTTTATTCATCTTTTATAAAATAAATTTTAAAAACCAGGAGGAGGCATCATTCTTCTACCGCCATTAGGTCCTTGACCTCTATTGTCATCTCTTGGAGGCATATCATCTTTATCTTTTGATTGAGATTTACCACCAAATTTATTTAAATTAAGCGTTAAAGAGAACATAACAAAACGTGTAAGAATATTATTTTTCTCATCACTTACGTATTGATCAGATATTGTACGAGTATAACTGTTATTTTGGTTTAATAAATCGTACACTTTAACACCTGCTTCGAGTTTATCTCCAAAGAAACGATACATTAAGCTTGTGTTCCATAAAAAGAAATCTCTTTTGAAACCAGCAGCCATTCTTGAATTATAATTATAAGTAAAATTATTTGTCCAAACTAAGTTTTTAAACCAAGTTGAATTTGTATTTAATCCAAAATTGTGAGTAATATTGTTTTGCCCACTAATTTGGTAATTCTCATATTTAGATTTAGTAAAACTTAGTTGATAAGATGGCGTGATAGTTAAATTATCTCCATAATCCCAATTTAGACGAACAGTTGGAGATAATGTTGTATTAAAGGATTTATATAATATATTCTCATTATAACCTTGGTTAAGTGAGTATTTTGAATTTAAACCTAGGTTTAATCTAAATTTATTAATTCCTTTTTGATATTGTTTATTGAAGAAAAAACCAGCATTTACGCTATAATTACCTTTTACATTTTGATATGTAATATTTCGAGTTAAATCTTCATTGGTTACAATAGAGTTAGCAACACTTGATATATTATAAGTATAACCAATATTTGCATTAAAACCTTGGCGCGTTTTTCTATCAAAATTGCCAAACATTAAATTGAAGTTATGAGATTTTATAGGATCTAAATCAGGGTTACCAACAGTTTTATTAGTTAAAGACGATTGATCTTCAATTTTTAATAATTGAGCAGCTGTTGGTAGACTTGAATTATAGTTATACATAAACATCATCATATTATTACCATTTTGGTAACGAATATTCCCTTGTAATTTAGGTAATGTTTTGTTTATTGTTAAACTTTCAGCATTCGATTTATATAAACCATAATTATCTTGATTGTAGATATTTGCACCAATATTTACAGAGGCAGAAAGTTTTGATTTGTTTAATAAAAATTGAGCATAAGGATTATATACACTAGATTTTGTAGTAAATAAACGAGTTAAATCTGTATTTACTTCATCAAATTCTCCTGTTGTATCATTGTAGTTTAATGAATAATTATTTGTTTCTTCATCTGTATAGGTATATGCAGAACCAACAGCTACACTTATAGAATCTGTGATTGGTAAAGTATACTTTAAATCAAAATTATATGAATTGTTCTTATTTGTATTTTTTGTATTTACATTACGATAGGTATCAGATCTAGAACCATCAAAAAATAAGGCATTCGAAATTTCTCGTGTTGTTGCATCAGTTTTAGCAATGGAGATACTTGAGTTTAAATCAAAATAAGATTTATTTTTTAATTTTTGATTGATCGAAAGTAAATTAGAAAAAGTATTTGCATCAGTTTTTGTATGACTATTTTCTTCAGTAGTATTCTTTAGCTCATCATCTTCATTAACACTTTTACTATCTCCGATTGTACTTGCTTTTGATGAGGAGTTATTAAAAGACGGAGAAAAATAAATTTTTGTATTTTTTTTCGTCCACTCTAAATTAGTTCCTAAATTATGTCCGTATGTTTCTGTTTTAGTATTAGTATTGGAAGTCGTTGTAAAGATATTATCAGGGTTTAAATTTTCTTTACTAGTATAATTTTCATTTTTATTGTAGGAATGATTTAATCTGTAATCAGCACCAATTTTTAAATTATCACCTAGTTGATCATTATAATTTAATCCTATTGATGTATTTGTAGTAATCCCATTAGATGTTCTTCTGCCCATTCCTCCACGGCCACGAGAACCTTCACCATTTACCATTCCAGATGAAGCGACATCTGTAGATGATCCAATTAAACTAATACGCCTTTTGCCTTTAAAATAATTAGCCATAAGGTTACTTTCGTAATGATCTCCTGTACCATATCCGCCAGTAGCTTTTACCATATAACCAGAGTTTTTACCTTCTTTTAGCGTAATGTTTAATGAAGAATTTCTAGATTTTGATCTCTCACCCGAGAATTTTTCATTTTTAGTTTTAAAATCAGAAACTTGTATTTTACTAATAATATCAGCGGGTAAATTTTCTAAAGCAACTTTTCCATCTGTCCCAAAAAAAGATTCACCATCAATTAAAACTTCACTAATGCTTTTTCCATTGACAGTCATTGTTCCATCATCAGAAATTTCAAAACCAGGTAACTCTCTTAATAAGTTTTCTAGATTTGCATTTGGTTTTACCTTATAAGAATCTGCATTGTATTCTATAGTATCTTGCTTTACAACAATAGGTTCTACGTTACTTATAACAACTTCTTTTAAGTCATATACCATAGGATTGATAACTATAGTACCTAAATCAGTATCGTTTTTTAATGTTTCAAAAGATTTTTTATATGTTCCTTCTAATGGATCATCAATAATTAAATAAACTGAATTTGCTTGTGAATTAATCTGTAGATTAAAAGAACCATTTTCATCTGTTGTTGTAGAGGATATTTTTGTAGAGTCAGCTTTATTTCCTATTAGAACTTCAGCTTCATTTAAAGGTAAATTAAGCGCATCAGTAACTTTTCCAGTGATTATAATTTTTTTATCTTGACCGAATAAGCCAATAGTTAAAAAGCTAAATAAAAGTGCAAAAATATACTTTGTCATTTGTTTACAGATTAATTTTAATATAAGACATCAGATTTGTAGTAAGGTTTAATCAGAATTAATATTTTTATACATTTTATTAATTTCTAAGTGGTATCATTCCTCTATATGACTCATTTTCTATATTTTGTATTGGTTGATAATTTTCGTCGGTAGGAAGTTTATTCTTTTCTTGAATTTTACCATCGAATTTATTTAAATTAAAGGTTAATGAAAACATTATAAACTGAGTTAGTATACTATTTTTTTCATCACTAATATATTGATCAGAAATGATTCTTGTAAAATTATTATTTTGTTTTAGTATATCATAGATTTTAATACCAGCTTCTAATTTATCACTAAAAAAACGATACATAATGCTTGAATTCCAAATTAAAAAATCTTTCTTAAATTCAGATGATATGCTTGAATTATAATTGTAATTTAAATGATTTGTCCATGTAAGATGTTTTATCCATTTGGAAAATGTGTTTAATGTGATGTTATGAGTTACGTTGTTTTGTCCACTGACAGGATAATTTACATATTCAGAGCTTACATACATTATTTTATAAGAAGGAGAGATCGTAAATTTATTTCCGCAATCCCAATTAAATTTAAAGCTAGGAGATAAATTAGTAAGATTGGTTTTGATTTGAATATTTTCATTAAAAACTTGACTTAAGCTATAAGTAGAAGAAAAACCAATATTAAAACGGAATCTATTTAATCCTTTTTTAAATTGTTTATTATAAAATAAAAAACCTGCCAAATTATAATTTCCTCTAACATTTTTATATGTAATTTCTCTTATATAATCTTCATTAGTTAATGTTGAATTTACAATGCTTGATTCATTATAGATATATTGAAGATTCAAATTAAAACCTTGCTGATTTTTTTTATTGAAATTACCTAACATTAAATTTATATCATGAAATCTATTAGGATTAAGATCTGGATTTCCAGTTATAGTGGTTGTTAATGATGATTTATTTTCAATTTTTAAAAGATTTTCAGCAGTAGGTAAACTTGTTTCATAATTATAAATGAACATAATCGTGTTATTGCCATTTTCATAACGAGTTGTAGTTTTTATTTCAGGTAATGAATTGTTTTTAATAAGTTTTTCTGAAACAGATTTATAATTACCTAAATTATTTTGCTTATTAATTGTAGTAGCTAAATTAATAGTAGAATAAAATTTTGATTTACTAAGTAGGAATTGAGCATAAGGTTTTAATGCATCTAATTTTGTTTGAAAATAAATGGTCAAATCAGTATTTAAATCATCAAATTTTCCAGTGTTATCATTATAATTTAATGAGATATCATTTTTATTTGTATATAAATGATTATAAATAGATCCTACAGCAACACGAATAGAATCTGTAATGGGAAGTGTATATTTTATATCTAAATCGTATAAATTATTCTTCTCATTACCTTTTGTATTCACATTACGATAAGTGTTATCTTCAGGGGTATCATAAAATATAGCATTAGCTAATTCTCTTCGGTCGTTATTTTTATTTAATATTGATATTGTTGAATTAAATTCTAAGTATGAGTTGTTTTTAAATTTTTGATAGATTGAAATTAAGTTGGAAAAAGTAGTAGAATTACTTTTATTGTTTGTATTTGAATTTGTAGTATTTCTAATTGTATTCTCTGCATTTTTACTTTCACTTTTACTTAAATCATGATTTACTGAAGAAGAATTAGAAAACTGTGGATAAATATAGATTTTAGTATTATTCTTCGTCCAATCAAAATTAGTTCCTACGTTATTACCATATGTTTCTACTCGAGTGTTTGAATTTGTAATAGTTGTGTAAACATTGTCTGGGTTTAGGTTTTCGTTTTTTATGTATTTATCATTCTTATTGAATAAATGATTTAACCTATAATCAATACCAATTTTTAAATCTTTATTCAGTTGGTCATTATAGTTTAAACCAACAGTGGTATGTGTCGTAATTCCAGTGTTATTATTTCTTTCCATTTCTCTTAAACCATGAGAACCTTCTCCATTTACCATCCCAGAAGAAGCAATATTTGTGGAAGAACCTATTAAGCTAAATCTTTTTTTTCCCTTAAAATAATTTGCAATTAGATTAGCTTCATATCTATCATCAGATCCATAACCACCTATTGCTTTCAGCATGAAACCTTTATTTTTATCTTCTTTTAGAGAAATATTTATTGAAGCATACTTAGAAGTTGATTTTTCACCAGAAAATTTCTGATTTCTATTTTTAAAATCAGAGACTTGAATTTTTTTAATGACTTCAGCAGGTAAATTTTCTAATGCAACTTTACCATCTGTACCAAAAAAAGTTTCACCATCAATTAAAATTTCTTTTACAATTTTACCATTTATTAAAATTGATCCTTCATCATTTATTTCAAAACCAGGTAATTCTTGGAGTAAATTCTCCATGTTAGCATTTGGTTTCACTTTATATGAATCAGTATTATATTCTATTGTATCATTTTTCATAACCATAGGTTGAGAATTTGTAAATACAACTTCATTTAAATCATAGACTGTAGAATTGATGTTTATTGTACCAAGATCAATATCATTCTTTATAAAATCGAAGTTTTTTCTGAATGTACCCTCGTGAGGATTATTAATTACTAGATAAACAGGTTTTTCTTGAATATTTATATTTAATTCAAAGAATCCATTTTCATCTGTTGTAGTAGAAAATATTTTTGTAGAGTCATATTTCTCTCTTAAAAATATATCAGTTTCATTTAATGGAATATTAAAACCATCAGTAACTTTACCTTTTAAAACTATTTTTTGTTCTTGGGCAAATAAGATTAATGAAAATAACCAAATGATAAGCCCAAGAGTTAATTTGGACTTTTTGTAAAAGTATTTTTTTTGCATAGGTAGTAGGATTGAGGTAAGGTTTATGTATATCTATAATTTTTTCCAGTTTTTATCACTAATTTTTAATGTATCTATATCTGAGCTTGAAATAAATAATGGAGTTATTTCTACAACTCGTTTCACTTTTATATTTTTTTTATTTGCCTCTTTACAATTAAACTCAATGAGTTTTATAGTTTCAGAGGAAGACATTTTACTTTGGTATAAAGTTTTTTTATCACGTTTATCAAGTTTCCAATTAGCACATTTATTTAGACTGAAAAATTGGAAAAGAAAAATTGGAATTAAACTGAATAGTATTCCCACAAAGAAGAGCAGTATGTTTAAAAAGCTCCATCCTTTTGACTTTTTAATTGGTATTAAAAATAAAGTGTAAATACTTACAGCACATAAAAACGTTAGTACTTTAGGAAAAGCTTTTGTATAGTTATAATCAGCAAATTCCAAGTCAATATATTCTCCTAGGAAAAAATAGATAATAAACCATAAAATGAAAAATATAGCGAGAGATAAAATTATATTTCGAAGAGTTTTATTCATTTAATTTTAGGTTTGTAGATATAAATATAACCTATTCTCAATTAATAATGAGAATTATAGTTATCTAAAATTATAATATTTTTTTAATATTTATTGTTTTGCAGTTGATTCTAGAATAGAAAAAATTTTGTTGAAATCAGCATTATCCCTTACTTCATTAATTACTAATTCTAATGTGTTTGCATTAATATTTTGTTTAGTAAAAGTTTCTATAGAAGAATATGTAGAACAAATTTCTTTTATTTTTTGATAGGCTTTTATTGCAATTTCATTTGTGATTGATTCTATCATAAAACTTCCACCAAATGGATCAACAGTTCTGTGAATTTGTATTTCATCTTGTAAAATTAATTGCAAATTTTCTGCGATTCTCTCATTGTTTCTTAAAGGAAAATTTTTATTAATTTCTAATTGAGTACATAATGATTCTGTTCCTCCTAAAACAGCAGATAAAGCTTGATTTGTAGTATTAAAAATTTGTTGATGAGTGTTTTCTATATTTTCATTTTTAAGAAAAGAATGAATTTTAATTTTATAACAATCAATGTTTTGTGGTTTGAAATCTTCAATCAGTTTTGCCCAAATCATTCGGATTGCTCTTAATTTACATATTTCTTGTATAGAGTTTTTATTTATAGGTAATGACAATGAAAGTAAAGGAATTACAGTGTCTATTTTTACTTCTTTTTTTATAGCTCTTTCTATTAATTGATAATTTCTTATTAATGGATAAATAATAGAATCTAGTAAATTATCATCTAAAGTTTTATTGATGATTGATAAATTATATGAATTAGACTTGTGTAAATTTGAACAAAAAATATAATCCAATAAGATTTTAGCATCTTCAAAATTATCTGTTGTAACTACTAAATTTATTGTCAATTTATCTATTTGACTTTCTAACGTTTCTATAGCTATCAAAAGATAAGCAAAATAAATTATTCCTTTTTTGTTTGTGGAAATTGTTATTGAAATATCATCTGATAAATTATCTTTTAGCCAAGATGACATCTGATTAGTAGAAGAAAAGCTTTTATCATCGAAATTATAGTTTTTCTTTTCATTTGAAAAACAATTGTTTTGATTGATGTTCCATGGTTTTAAAATATAACCTGTTGTAGAATAACCACGTAAAAAAGGAAAAAAACCAGGAAAAGAATTAGCTTGTTCTAAACTTGTTGCATTTAGATAATCGTTTTGTTTTTCGATACTATTATTGTTTGTATCGAAAGAATTTTCATCATCTAAATGATTGATTCGTTTGAACTTTAAATTCGAAAAATCGGTTTTTTGATTCATGTTGCTAAGATAATTATTTCTCGTTTTTTTTATTAGCAGAAATTGTCTTTCTATCTATTTTTTTGTTGATTTTAAATTAGACTGCAATAGTGATAGTAGTGGAAATCCTTTTTTGATTGGGTGCATTTCTAGATTTGCTGAATGACCAATCTAAAAAGATTGCAACGTATAGCACGCCCCGCAGGGATTGCCCAAAATAATAATATTATAAGGAATAAAAAATGACTTTAGTTTATAAGCTAAAGTCATTTATTTTTTTTACGTAAAATACGTTATTATAACATTTTTAAGAAGTTAACTTCTTGTTCTGTTAATCTTCTGTATTCACCTCTTTGTAAGGTTTTCTTTGTTAATCCAGCAAAAGATACGCGATCTAATGCTTCTACAGCATAACCTTTTGCTTCGAAGATACGTCTTACAACACGGTTCCAACCGATGTGTAATTCGATACCAACTTCATTTTTTGGTCTACCTTCAATGAAAGAAATTTCATCAACCATTGCAATTCCTTCTGGAATTAAACGTACACCTTTTTTAATGTCAGCTAAGTCATTTGCTGTTAGTTTCTTGTCTAATGTAACATGGTATATTTTTTTAACATCATGACTTGGGTGAGTCAATTTTTTAGTTAAATATCCATCGTTAGTAAACAATAAAACTCCTGTTGTTTGTCTGTCTAAACGTCCGATTGGGAAAATACGTGCAGTAGTTGCATTCGCCATTAAATCCATTACAGTTTTACGGTCTCTTTCATCTTTTGCAGTAGATATAAATCCTTTTGGTTTGTTTAGAACAAAGTAAACATTTTTCTCTGAAGAAATTTTTCGACCATCGAAACGTACCTCATCATCTGGTTGAACTTTGTGTCCCATTTCAGTGATTACTTGACCATTCACTGTAACAATTCCAGTTTTGATCAACTCGTCGGCCTCTCTTCTGGATGCAATCCCTGCATTCGCTACATATTTATTTAAACGAATAGTCCCGTCATCAACTGGTGCTTTTTTCAGTCTTTTAACAAAAGGTTTTTCACCTGGTTTGTTAAACGGTTTTTTTGGTCCAAAACTTTTCTTTCCTTCTTCTGTTGGTTTTCCTCCAAAAGTCGGTTTTCCTTTCCCTGAGAAAGATTTAGAAGAAGAATTTCCTCTATTTCCTCCTTTACCACGATTGTTCCCGCCTTGGGAATTTCTGTCGTTGGATTGATTTCGTCTGTTATTCATCTGAATTTGATTATTTTATGCGCGCATTGAAATTATGCGCAATAGTTTGCAAAGTTAAGGGATTTATTTCGATTAATACGATACTAAATACACCAAGAACAATCATTCCTTTAAAAAGATAATGCAAAATCTTATAATCTTGTGCTGTTTTATACCTCCAAATACTGAATAATACAATAAAAAAGATGCTATCAGCAAGCATGAAAAAATATTTCATAGAACCAACATCATTTTTTATTATGATTAATAAGCTAATAATTAATTCTATAATAATAAAACTAGAAATAAGAATTTTAGTAAAATTTACTCCGTATTTTATTGGTATAGAGTTATAATTATAAATTATATCGGCTTTCTGAGATCCTAAATCTTTTACAATGTCTGTAATTAATAATAGTATGGTTAAAAAAGTTGCGTGTAGTGCAAGATTAAAAGAAAAGTCATCAAAGTAAACTAACAATGCAAAAAATGGTATAACACGAATAATAACTAAGTAGAAATTTTTTATAAGTGCAAACTTGTTTATTTTATGGCTGTAAAACCAAACAAGAAATTGATAAATAAGAAAAAATACAAATGCCTTGAAAGATATAAGTCCAGCAATAATTAACGCAATTGAATTTAGGCAGATGTATACTGTTAATTTAAATCCTTGAGAAACTTGTTTTTGAAGATAAACTTGTAATGGTCTTTTAATTTCATCTTTTTCTAAATCATAAAAATTATTTATTATATAGCCTGCTGCTACACAAAGTATAGAACAAAATATTATTCCATCTAGTTTTATGTTTGTTAGGAGCTGACGATGTCCAGTATTTGGTGCAAAAATGAATAATACAGCAAGGTACTGAGCAAGAATTAAAATGATTAAATTATACCCACGAATAACAGAAAATAATGCAAATATTTTTAGGACTATTTTCTTAATGTTCATAGAGTTAATTTTTTATGATTTAAAATTTATAAATGACTTCGGTTTGAAAATCTTTTAAGTGATTTTTAGCTTTTTCGTAATCTTGAGTAAATCCAAGAACATATCCTCCTCCGCCAGAACCACATAATTTAAGATAATATGTATCTGTATCGATTCCTGTTTTCCAAGCATTGATTAATTTTTGAGGAATCATTGGTTGAAAATGTTCAAATGCCCAAGAAGATAATTTTTGTAAATTAAAAAATAGTGGATTATAATCGCCTTTTACAAAACTTTCTATACAAGCATTGTTATATTTTATAAACTCTTCTTTTAATGTTTTTCTAAAACCTTCTTTCTTCATTTTTTCAAAGAAAATATGAACCATTGGAGCAGTTTCTCCTGGAGTACCAGAGTTTATTAAAAAAATTGCTCCTTTACCAGCATCATTAGCTGTTGGTAAACCTATTGTAGAAATATCATCTTTGGATTGAATCAGAATAGGAATATTCATATAACAAATTAAAGGATCAATCCCTGAACTTGTTCCATGGAAAAAAGATTCTAGTTGACCAAAGAGTTTTTTTAAAGCATTAATTTTTTCTTTGTCTAAGTCTTTGGTGATATCTATTTTGTTGTAAGCATATTTATCATAAATAGCCGCAACCAAAGCGCCAGAACTACCAACACCATAACCTTGAGGAATATTAGAGTCAAAATACATACCTTTTGCAACATCTTCAGAAAAAGCTTTTGTATCAAAAGATTCTGCAAATTTTTCTTCTAAAAATTTAGCGTATTTATTAAGATGAGCATTAGATTGCTCAGAAATTTCAGAAGGTTCAAACTTTAATGCTCCTTGATAAAAATTATAAGGGACAATAAGTCCTTTAGAATTTTCAATAATTCCATATTCGCCAAATAAAATGATTTTGGCGTAAAACAATGGGTTTTTCATTATTTTCCTCTAATTGGTTATGCAAAAATACAAAAGAATAGTTTTATATTCAATATAATTCTGAACAATGCATAATAAAGATAATAATTTTTTTATTACAAGATATATTATTTTGACATTTTAAATATTTGAAATACATTTATTGTAAAGTGCTTTAAATGAATAGTATTGTAATCTTGGGAAATATTAAAATTTACATAAAAGAATTCTTAATAGTTACCAATACAATTTTAAAATATATAAATTTGCGATATGTATATAACTGAATATTTATCGAATGATATTAAACCAGGTAAAATCAATTATTCTCCTCATCAACTTTTAGAAGTTTTAGAGGAAAATAAACTGAATTATATTCCTTTATTTGATGGGTTACATTTCGTTGGAAATATATCAGAAGAAGATTTAGTAGAATTATCTTTAGAAGGAAATGATAAAGTTGATTATACTACTTACTTAGAAAAATTTTTTTTATCTGAATCTAGTACACTTCTAGAGGCTGTTCAGATGATGTATACAAATCAAACAAATATTCTTCCTATTATCAATGAACAATCTAAATATCTTGGGTTGATTACAGAAAGAGATATTATAAAAATATTTGCTAATTTTCCTTTTGTTTCATCACAAGGAATTTCTATGTTAGTTTCAATTTCAGAAAAGGAATTATCAATGTCGTCTATTTCTAATATTATAGAAAGTAATAATGGGAAAATATTAGGAATGATGATTGTGGGAAACAAAGAAGATAGTGTATATGTTTTAATAAAATTTAGTTCATCAAATTTATTAACCATAGGAGAAACATTTGAACGATACGGATACCAAGTAATTCAGAAGTTTTATAATGATGAGAAGCAAGAGTTGCTACATAGTCGTTATGAACAATTGCTAAAATATATGAATACCTAATGACAAAAATTGCACTTTTCGGTCAAAAAACAAGTACATCTTTAACGGATATTATTCCTATTTTTTTAAACTATTTAGCAGAAAATAATATACGCTATTGTATAGAAGAAAATTTTGTTGAAATATTAAAAGAGACAACAGAATTAAATCTAAATTCAATAGAAACTTTTTCTTCTTATGAAGATTTAGATAAATCTATAAAATTTTTCTTTAGCTTCGGTGGAGATGGAACAATATTATCAGCAACAACTTTTGTAAAAGATTCTAATATTCCTATTATAGGTGTTAATACAGGTCGTTTAGGATTTTTAGCAACTATCAATAAAAATGTATTGATGGAGCAGATGGATAGTTTTTTTAATGATGAGTACAATATTATTCCAAGAACATTATTAACAGTAAAACGTAGTGATGGAGTAGAAATTGAAAATAATTTTGCAATCAATGAAGTGACTGTTGTACGAAGAGAAACTACGAGTATGATAACTGTTGATGCTTATTTAAATAAAGAATTTTTAAATTCATTTTGGTCTGATGGGCTTATTATATCTACACCAACGGGATCTACAGGTTATTCATTGAGCTGTGGAGGACCTATTGTTCATCCGTCCAATCAAAACTTTATTATCACTCCAGTTGCACCACATAATTTAAATGTTCGTCCATTAATTGTTTCAGAAAATGAAAAAATTAATCTGAAAATTAGAAGTCGAGCAGAAGAATATTTTCTATCATTAGATTCTCGAAATTTTCCTTTATCTACAGATGTTGAATTAACAATTGAGAAAGCTGATTTTAAAATTTTAATTGTAGAAGCTGTTGATGCTACTTATTTTACAACTTTGAGAGAAAAAATGCTTTGGGGTTCGGATAAAAGAAATTAATTTTTACAATAAAACTTCTTAATTTTTGTTAAATCAGTTATGTTGAATAGACTTTTGTTTATATTTGTTCAAATTTTATGAATAAAAATAGCAAAAATCAAAAAAATAACAGAACGTATGAGGAAAATATTTTTGTTTGTTTTTACAATGTTTATGTCGCAATTAACATTTGCACAAAGGCATGAAATTGGAATTTTTGCAGGAGGAGCTAATGTTATTGGGGATGTAGGAAAAGGGAATTATTTTAATCCATTTCCTGTTAGAACTGGTAAAACAGATTTTTTTCTACCTATTTCTATAGGAGGATTATATCGTTTTAATATTAACCCTCAAATGGGATTTAGAGCTAATTTATCATATTCAAGAGTTGGTGCTTATGATTCTCATTCAGAAGAATTATATAAAAAAGATAGGAGAAAAAGTTTTAGTAATAATATAGTGGAAGGATCTATTGTGTTTGAATACAATTTTTTCAATATCAACGACGATGTACAAAATGCTAATTCACCATACATATTTTTTGGTTTAGGAGCATTTTCAGCGAAGGAAAAAAATTATGATTACGACGCTGCAACAAATGTTATTACTGAAAAAGGTAAATATAAAACCAATTTATCTATTCCTTTTGGAATAGGTTATAAAATAAAATTCAACTATAATTGGATATTAGGTTTTGAAACTGGATTTCGTTACACAAACGTTGATTATATAGATTATAATGTTGGGAAGTTTTCAGATAATTTTATTAAAGGAATCAATGATGGTAACTTATCTAAAGATGAATACAATAAAAGAATCTGGGGAAATACGTCAAACAAAGATTGGTATGTATTATCAGGAATAACGTTAACGTACAGTTTCGGAAGGCCTGCTTGTTATTGCGATTAAAAATAGAATGAATAATAGTTTGCTAGAACAAATAAACAAAGAAAAATTACCAAATCATGTTGCTATCATTATGGATGGTAACGGTAGATGGGCAAAGAAAAATGGGAAAGAAAGAACCTTTGGACATAAAAGTGCATTAGGTTCAGTACGTTCATCAATAGAAGCTTGCCGAAAATTAGGAATAAAATACCTTACTCTTTATGCATTTTCTTCTGAAAATTGGAATAGACCAAGATTAGAAGTGAATGTTTTAATGACTTTGTTAAGTTCTGCAATAAAAGATGAAATAAACGATCTACATAAAAACGGAATCCGTTTAAATGTAATTGGAGATTTTTCTAAATTACCAAGTAAAGCCCAAAAAGATTTAACAAAAGCAATGGATTTAACAAAGGATAATACTGGATGTATTTTGACTTTGGCATTAAGTTATGGCTCAAAAGAGGAATTACTAAATGCTTTTAAATCTATAGCGATACAATATAAGAACGGGGTAATATCCGACAATGATTTTAATGAAGAATTAGTTCATAAAAATTTATATACACATGATTTACCAATGGTAGATCTTATGATTAGAACGAGTGGCGAAACACGTATTAGTAATTTTTTATTATGGCAAATTGCATATGCTGAATTATACTTTACAGATGTTTTATGGCCTGATTTTAATGAAGAAGAGTTCTATAAAGCGATTTTAAATTTTCAAAATCGTGAACGTAGATTTGGTAAAATAAGTGAACAATTAACGAACTAATCGAACTGAAATAGAGGATTATGAAGAAAATTTTTTGGACAATGTGCATGCTTGGTACTTATATGGCAAATGCCCAAGTAAACGATTCTATAGCACCCATTGATTCAACTCAAGAAAATAAATTTACCTTAGATTATGGTAATGCTAAAACTTTTAAATTAAAAGACATTATTGTAACAGGAGATACAAAATATTCTAAAAATCAAATTATCCGATATGCAGGGTTTGCAATAGGAGAAGAAATAGAATTACCTGGAACAAAAGTTAATAATGCAGTAAAAAAATTATGGAGATCCAATATTTTTTCTGACATTGACTTATATGTAAATAAAATAGAAGGTGATGAAGTAACTTTAGAACTTTCTTTGGTTTCAGTTCCTAGTTTAGGTGAAATAAAAATGAACGGGGTTAAAAAATCTCAACGTGAGGATATAATTAAACAAAATAAATTAAATCCAGGAGTTAAAATCACGCAGAGTTTAATTAACACGACAAATAATAAAATAAAAGATTACTATACTGGTAAAGGTTTTCCTAATACAACAATAAATGTTGTTAGAGAAAAAGTTGCTAATAAAGACGAGGAAGAAAACATTATATTAAATGTTAATAAAGGTGAACGTGTTAAAATTCAAGATATTGTTTTTGAAGGGAATAAAAACATGCCAGCTTCTCGTTTACGTAAAAAAGGTCTGAAAAATACAAAAAGAACTTCTATTAATATATTTAAGTCATCTAAAATGATTCCTGAAAAGTTTCAAGATGATTTAAAGAATTTAGTTGAAGAATACAAATCTGTTGGTTTTAGAGATGCAAAAGTTGAGTCTTATGAAATTAAGAAGGTTAATGATAAAAGATTATTAGTAAAAATAAAAGTTGACGAAGGAAGACCTTATTATCTTGGTAATGTAACATTCTCAGGTAACTCTGTTTATACTTCTGATCAGTTACAACGTTTCTTTGCATATAAAACAGGGGATGCTTATGATGCAGTAGGAATAAATAAAAAAATATCTGGATCTGAAAAAGACGATGATATCTCTACACAATATATGGATAGAGGTTATTTATTTGCTAGAGCAATTCCTGTAGAAAAAAGTGTTAAAAATGACACAATTGATTTAGAAATTAAAATTTTCGAAGGAACACAAGCCTCATTAAATAAAGTAACTATTAATGGGAATACTGAAGCTCATGATCATATTTTATATCGTGAGTTAAGAACAAAGCCAGGAGATTTATTTTCAAAATCTGATATTAAACGTACAATGATGGAGTTAGGTTCTCTAGGATATTTAGAGCCTACACAAATTGTTCCAGACGTTCAGCCAAATCAAGAAAATAATACAGTAGATATTGAATGGAAAGTTGCACCAAAATCATCTTCTCAAGTAGAGTTACAAGGTGGTTATGGAGCTGGTACATTCATTGGAACGTTAGGATTGACATTTGGTAACTTCTCTATTAAAAATATTTTTAATAGAAAAGCATGGAAACCAATTCCTATGGGAGATGGTCAACAATTATCTTTAAGAGCTCAAGCTGGTAATGGATATAAAAACTATAGTTTATCATTTGTAGAACCATGGATTGGAGGTAAAAAACCAACAGCTTTATCGGTTTCTATTTATAATTCTCAATATAGTTATACAGATAGTTATTCAGAAAAAGCAAACTTAAATATTCTAGGTGCTTCTGCTGGTTTAACAAAATTATTGACTTGGCCAGATGATTATTTCAGATTATCAAATACTTTATCTTACCAATTATATAATTTTGATAATTATGCATTAACAGTGGGTAATTTGAATTATGAAAATGGTCAATCAAATAACTTAAATTATACATTAGGATTAACTAGAAATTCAGCTGGTCCAGATCCAATTTTTCCACAATCAGGATCAGATATTAATTTATCATTTACAACAACATTTCCATATTCTTCTGTAAATAAAAAGGATTACTCAACTTTATCAGATGTTGAAAAATTTAAATGGTTAGAATATTATAAAATTAAAGCTAAAGCATATTTTTATAAAGAATTAGCAGGTAAATTAGTTCTTAAAGCTGGTGGAGAATTTGGTGTTTTAGGAACATACAACAGAAAAATAGGTACTATTCCTTTTGAGCGTTTCTATCTTGGAGGAACTGGTCTTAACCAAAATCGTTTTGATGGTCGTGAGATTATTCAATTAAGAGGTTACCAAGACGCAACGAATTCTGGAGGACAAACAGGAGATTTAACACCAGAAGGAGGTGGAACAATCTACAATAAATACTCTCTTGAGTTACGTTATCCTATAACAATGAGCCAAACGGCTAAAATTTATGCTTTAACATTTGCTGAAGGTGGTAATATTTGGAATAATACAAGTGAGTTTAAACCATTCGAATTGAAGCGTTCTGCTGGTGCTGGTGTACGTATTTATATGCCTGCATTTGGATTATTAGGATTTGACTTTGGTTATGGATTTGATAAAGGTATTGGAGAAACTTCAATATCAGGTTGGCAAACGCATTTTATTATAGGACAACAGTTTTAGTTAAATAATTTTCAGATACTTTTGGCATAATTTTATAACCTAAATTTAGATAAATATGAAAAAATGGTCTAGTTTTATAATCTTATTTCTTGGATTTGCTAGTTTTACATTTGCACAAAGATTTTGTTATGTTGATTCTCAATATATTTTAGAGAATTTACCAGAATATACATCATCTCAAAGCAAATTGAAATCTCAAACTGAAAGTTGGCAAAAAGAAATTGGGTTAAGACAAGAAAATTTTGCTAAATTACAAGCCGAATTCGAAGCAGAGAAAATTCTTTTAACTCCAGATCAGTTAAAAGAGCAAGAAAAAAAGATTCAAGATGAAGCAAAATCTATAAAATCTTTGCAAGATAAAAGATATGGACCAAATGGTGATTTAATAAGCCTGAGAAGATCAGTTGTTAAACCCTTACAAGATCAAATTTATAATGCAACAAAAGAAGTTGCAGATAAAAGAGGTTATAGTTTTGTTTTTGATAAAGGAAGTGAGTTAATAATGATTTATACTGATCCTAAGTTTGATATTAGTAAAGAAGTATTAGAAACATTAAGACCAGATCTGAAAAAAAATGACTCTAAAAATAAAAAGAGTACGAGTTCAAAAAAAATTACAAGTAGTAAAAGAAGATAATAAATATTAAAATTCAAATTAGACTAGAAATGAAACAAATTAGATTGATAGCAGTATTGGCAATGATGATTTTCGGAAGCGTTTTAACTTATGCTCAAGAAATCGCTTATATCGATACTCAAGCAGTAATAGAAACAATGCCTGCATATAAAAAAGCTGAAGGTGAATTAGAAGTTTTAGGAAAAAAACACCAAGATGCTATTGCTAAATTACAAGCTGACTACAAAACATTCATGGAGACAGCTCAAAAAGATTTAGCTGGTAAATCTCAAGAAGAGCAACAAAAATTAATTGCTGCTAATAAATACCAAGAAAAAGAGCAACAAATGCAACAAAAGTATGAAACATACGCAAAAGCTGCTCAAGAAGAAATGCAAGCTAAAGAAAAAGCATTAATGGATCCTATTGAAAAAAGAGTTTCTGATGCAATTAGTTCTGCTGCTGCAAAAAAAGGTGTTAAATATGTTTTACCTGCTGGTGTATTAGTTTACAAAGCTGGAGGATATGACTTATTAAACGATGTTAAAAAAGAATTAGGATTATAATCTATAATTATTATAACATTAAATAATATATGAATGCCGAAGATTTATCTTCGGCATTTTTTGTTTTAAAATTCATCTGTTTAGTATAAATAAAAAATCCGAAGAAATAAAATTTCTTCGGATGATATAAGTTTATTTTCTTGTTATTTTCTCCAGTATTTATATGTGTTAATTAATCCATTCGTAGAAGAATCATGACTTGTAATCGTTTCATCATTCTCTAACTCAGGTAAAATAACATTTGCTAACTGTTTCCCTAATTCAACTCCCCATTGGTCGAATGAGAATATATTCCAAATTACTCCTTGCACAAAAATCTTATGTTCATACATTGCAATTAAGTTACCAAGAACTTTAGGAGTTAATACATCATACAAAATTGAATTTGTAGGTCTATTTCCTTCAAAAATTTTAAAAGCAGTTAAGTAATCAATTTCTGTTTCAGATTTTCCAGCCTTTTTTAGTTCATCAACAACTGTTGCTTCATCTTTTCCAAAAGCTAAAGCTTCTGTTTGGGCAAAAAAGTTTGACAATAATTTTGCATGATGATCTCCTAATTTATTTAATGAGTTAGCTCCAGCAATAAAATCAGCAGGAATTAATTTTGTCCCTTGATGGATTAATTGATAAAAAGCATGTTGTCCATTTGTCCCTGGTTCTCCCCAAATAATCGGTCCTGTTTGGTAATTAACTTTTTCCCCATTTCTACCAACATATTTACCATTACTCTCCATATCTCCTTGTTGAAAATATGCAGCAAAACGAGATAGATATTGTTCGTAAGGTAATAAAGCATAAGAATCTGCTCCAAAGAAGTTATTATACCAAATTCCTAATAATGCTAAAATAACAGGAATGTTTTGATCTAATGTTTCTGTTTTGAAATGAACATCCATTTCATGAGCTCCTTCTAGTAATTCTTCGAATTTATCAAATCCAACAGCCAAACAAATACTTAAACCTATTGCACTCCATAATGAATATCGACCACCAACCCAATCCCAAAATTGGAACATATTAGCAGTATCAATTCCAAATTTTGAAACACCATCAGCATTTGTAGATAAAGCCACAAAGTGTTTAGCAACATCTTCTTCTTTAGCACCAGAATTTAAAAACCATTCTTTTGCAGAAAAAGCATTAGTCATTGTTTCTTGCGTAGTAAATGTTTTAGAAGCTACAATAAATAATGTAGTTTCTGGATTAATAGTTTTGAAAGTTTCAGCTAGATGAGTTCCATCTACATTTGATACAAAATGAACATTTAAACGCGTTTTATAATGTTTCAAAGCTTCAGTAACCATTACTGGACCAAGATCAGAACCTCCGATTCCGATATTTACAACATCAGTAATCTCCTTTCCAGAAAAACCTTTCCATTCTCCAGAAATTACTTTTTCAGAAAAATTCTTCATTTGTTCTAAAACTTCATTGATTTGAGGCATTACATCAATACCATCAACTAAAACTTCTTCATTAGAACGATTTCTAAGTGCTGTGTGTAAAACAGCTCTTTGCTCAGTCTGATTTATTTTTTCTCCATTAAACATTTGCTGAATAGCACCATCAACATCCATTTCTTTTGCTAAATCAATTAATAATTGAATTGTTTCAGCATTTATTCTATTTTTAGAGTAATCTACTAATAAAGAGGGATATTGAATTGAAAAGCCTTCAAAACGTTTCGTATTTTGTTCAAATAATTCTTTTATTGTTAATTTTTCTATAACAGAAAAATGTGTTTCTAATTTATTCCAAGCTTTTGTATCTCTTGGATTAGTTGTGTTTAAAGCCATTTTTTTGTATTTTTTCTAAACAAATTTAAGCATTTCAATCTTATTCTATAATTAAATTACAAGATGAAGTTATTTATATACTACAGATGTATATTAATTATAGTTTACAAAATATTTAAGTGTTTTATCTTTGAAAAATTGACGAATGGAAATTTTATGAAATATATCAAGGGATTTTTAGTTTTATTATGGAGAGTTTGGATGATTTTTTTATCATTATCTTATGTCTTAGTAATAGGAGTTTTTATTGTTTTACCATTATCATATTTTGATAAAACCTTCCCATATATATATCCATTAGTCCGATTTTGGGGTAAATTCTTACTTTATGGTACCGGATTTACAGTTGATTATAAAAAACACGTTGCATTAGATCCTAATAGAAATTATGTATTCGTTGCAAATCATAGTTCTATAATGGATATTATGTTAATGTTTACTATTCTCAAAGATTATCCAATTGCTTTTGTAGGTAAAGCGGAATTACTTAAAATACCTATCTTTGGTAAAATTTTCGAACGATTTTGTATTCCAGTCGATCGTACAAATGCGCGTAGTAAAGCCAATGTATATCCAGAATCAATCAAGAAATTAGATCAAAATATAAGTATTTTTATCTTTCCTGAAGGTGGAGTTACTAATCAAAAAGAATTTCAAATTTACTTAGATCCATTCAAAAACGGAGCTTTTAATATTGCAATAGAAACGAAAACACCTTTAGCTGTAATTGCTATACATGGCTTAAATAAAATGTTTCCTTTCAATTGGTTCAGAGGATATCCAGGAAAAATCAAAGTACGTTTATTGACTATTTTCGAAACCGATAATTTAGAAATTAACAAGGACAGAGAAGCTTTAAAAGAAGCAGCTTTCAACACAATTTTAAAAGATTTACAACAATGCAAAAATTAGTTTATATCGCATTAGGTACTGCAATAATTGCTACTAGTTGCAATAAACAAACTTCATCTACTATAAAAGGGGTACAAGAAGCAAAAGATAATCAAACATTTGCAGATTTAGATAAAGCACGTATTAAGCATTTGAGCTTGGATATAGAAACTGATTTTAAAACTCATCAAATAAAAGGATCAGCATCTTATTTATTCAAAAATAATAATTCAAAGAAAATAATTCTTGATACTGAAGAATTAAAAATTGATTCTGTTTTATTGGGCAATCATAAAAAAACTACATTTCAATTAGGTAAGAGAGATGCGGTAAAGGGACGCGCTTTAGAAATTGATATTACTCCAAAAGATACAGTTGTTACAGTTTATTATAAAACAGCATCAGATGCAAACGCATTACAATGGTTGAGTCCAGAACAAACTCACGATAAAAAACAACCTTTTCTATTGTCACAAGGTCAAGCAATTCTTACACGTTCATGGATTCCTATTCAAGATACACCAAGTGTTCGTATTACTTATGATGCAAGAGTAAAAACACCAAAAGATCTTATGGCGTTAATGAGTGCTATTAATCCAAAAGAAAAATCTAAAGATGGAATTTATACATTCAAAATGCCACAGCCAATAGCACCTTATTTAGTTGCTTTAGCTGTAGGAGATGTAAATTACCAAGCTATAGACAATAGAACAGGAATTTATGCTGAACCAAATTTGCTGAAAGATGCTGTATGGGAATTTGCAGACATGGGCAAAATGGTTACAACAGCAGAAAAATTATACGGAAAATACCCTTGGGAACAGTTTGATGTTTTAGTTCTTCCTCCTTCTTTCCCATTTGGAGGAATGGAAAATCCTCGTCTTACATTTGCTACACCTACTGCAATTGTTGGAGATAGATCAATGACTAATTTAGTTGCTCACGAATTAGCTCATTCATGGTCAGGTAATTTAGTTACAAATTCTACTTGGGATGACTTTTGGATAAACGAAGGATTCACCGTTTATTTTGAACGTCGTATTATGGAAGAATTAGAAGGTAAAGATTATGCTGATATGATTTCTGTAATTGGCTTTCAAGATTTAGAAACATCAATGAAAAATATTCCAAAAGAATATACTTCTTTAAAGGTTAATATGAAAGGTAAAAATCCTGATGATGCTTTTTCTGATGTGCCTTACGATAAAGGATATCTATTCCTGAAAATGTTGGAAGATAAATATGGAAGAGAAAAATTTGATGCATTTTTGAATAATTACTTTTCTTCACATGCTTTCCAAACCATGACAACAGAAAAGTTTATAGATTACTTAAAACAAAACTTAACAAACGGTGATGATAGTTTTGTACAAGAATGGATTTATACAACTGGTTGGCCTAAAGATGTACAAAAACCTACATCAAAATTATTTGATTTAGCAGAAAAGCAATTACAACAAGATATTAAGAACGGAAGAAATAACATAAATCCTCAAAAAATAACTATTTCTACAAAATCTACGAATGAATGGTTACATTACATTCGTCAAATTGATGTAAATAAAAATATAAAAGAAGATTTAGCTTATTTAGATGCAATTTATGATTTCACAAATTCTAAAAATCCAGAAATAGAATGTGCTTGGTTCGAGAAAGCATTTCTTTTACATTATGATAAGGTCAATAAAAATGCAAAAGAATTTTTAGTGAATGTTGGTCGTCGTAAATTTTTAGAACCATTGTATTTAGCTCTTAAAGAGTCTAAACAATTAGATTTGGCTAATGATATTTACAAATCAGCTCGTCCAAATTATCATTTTGTTGCAAGACAAACAATTGATGGAATGTTAAATTATAAACCTTAATAACAGATGGCAATTGTAGCATATACAGATGGTTCTTCATTAGGAAACCCTGGACCTGGAGGTTTTGGTTGTATTTTATTAGAAACCGAGAAAAAAATAAAAAAAGAAATCTCTCAAGGCTTTCGCTTAACAACCAATAATCGTATGGAATTGTTGGCTGTTATTACAGCTCTTGAAACCTTAAAATTCACAAATACAGAAATCACAATTGTTACAGATTCCAAGTATGTTGTAGATTCGGTAGAAAAACGTTGGGTTTTTGGTTGGCAAAAAAAAGGATTCAAAGGAAAGAAAAATCCAGATTTATGGCAACGATTTTTAGAGGTATACAAAATACACAATGTAAAATTTCAGTGGATCAAAGGTCATGCAGGTCATCATTGGAATGAAATGGCTGATCAACTCGCTGTGGCAGCAGCAAATAAACCAGAAAATTTTAAGATAGATTCTTACTTCGAAATTCATCAACAAGAGGAATAATTATCTACTTTTGTTTCATATTGTGAGAAGAAAAAAAATGACATCTTATTGGAAATATTTTTTACTAATTCTATTTGTAAACTATAGTTGTACTACAAAACAAAAAGATCAAAGTGTGCTTTATTTTAGTGGTAGAATTGCGAATGCAGAAACAGACAGTATTTATCTTTTATTAAATAATAGAGAAAAAGCATTTGCATTAGATTTTGATGGAAATTTTTCCGACACGGTAAATATTTACGACGAAGGATATAAAACCCTTTCAATAGACAGGGACGAGTATCCCATTTATTTAGTACCAGATGACAGTTTGGTTCTCAATGTAGATTTAAATCAAATTGACACTCATTTTTCTTTCACGGGAAAAGGATACAAACGAAACAATTATTTGATTAAAAAAGATTTTGAAACAGATGATTTTTTAGCAGATAATACTGAGTTATTTCAATTAGATCCTCAGAAATTTAGAGAGAAAATAACAGCTTTTCATAAAAAATTAATTCAAGAGTTACAAAAGTCAGATATAAACCCAAAATTCATTAGTAAAGAGAAAAAGAATCTAAATTACGATTACATTAATTTATTATATAATTATAAAGATTCTTATGCTTATTTTCATCCAGAGTCAGAGCAATTACCAATCAATTTTTTAACAGAGCTAGACTCTATTGATTTAGATAATGATGAAGATTTCAGAATGTATCAAAGTTACAGAGGTTTAGTTTTGACTAATTTACAAGAAAAATTATACGAAGGTTTTTCTGCAGAAGCTCTCTTAGATAATATAAAAAGCCCAAGTATAAAAAATGGATTTCTTAATTCTTTAATCTACGAATTAGATGCAAAAGATCCCAACAGTAAAGCAATTTACGAAGCAATCCTAAAACATTGTACTTATCAACCATGGTTAGATGAAGCTAAGAAAAGAATGCAACTAAAATAACTTTTTTTATTGGGCAATCCCTTCGGGCCGTGCTTTTCGTTGCAATCTTTTTAGATTGGTCTTGTATTTAAACAAGGTCATTTAGCAAAGTCGTAATCCAAGACCAATCAAAAAAGGATTTCCAATTCAATCACTATTGCAAAAACAAAAAATTGCTTCAAAAAAATATTTTTTTGAAGCAATTTTTTGTTTGAATTTTATATAAAATTATTGTTGTAATCTTTCAGCACGCAATTGTCTTAATTGTCCTTTAGACTTTTTACGATCTTCAACCATTTTTCTAAGCGCAGGATTCGATTTTGCATTCTTAGCACTATAGTTTTGAATGTAATCAAAAACACCTTCATAATTTCCAGTTAATCGGTATCCATCTTTATCAATCATTTCAAAGTTTGTATATAATAAATCACTTTGGTAGTTATTCAAAAGAATAGAACCTGAAGAAAAATAATCATCATATACTGCTAAAGTCGATTGTCCATCTACAGGAAGTCCATTTTGTAATAAAGGATCTACATGAAATTCAATCAAATCCAATGATCTAGTATATTGATTAGTAGAACTTGTTGTATACTGCCCACTAAAACTTAAACTATTTGATTGATAAATTTCTAAGTACATATAAGCCCCAGAGTTTTTACCATTATAATTTACTGGATTTGTAGATAATTCTACGATATATGAAATTCCATTATCATAAGGGGTATAATCTTCAACTGTAATATAATAAAGAGGAAGACTATATCCTCTATAATTTACAATTCCACTATTAGGAACATTTTGGTTATTTCCTCCATCATCATTATGAGAACAAGCAGTTAAAGCAAACGTTGATAGAATTAATAATGTTAAATAAATAAGTTTTTTCATATTTTGTGGTTATAAAGGATTATTTGATAAAGATAAATCAAAAAAAATAAATTGATATTTTTTAAATAGTATTCATTTTTTCTTCAATAATCTTTCTTTCATTGGCAATTAATGCATCTTCTTCTGTCGGAAACTGAAAAATTCCTGTATTTATACTTTCAATTCTCTTTAAAACTAAATAAGAAGCTTTAGCTTTTTCTGTATTTCCTTGATTAAGATATACACGAATAGCTTTCATAAAAGTTAATAAATTTTTCTTTTTTAGTTCATCAGACAATAAGAACTGATCTCTTTCTTGGTTTTCTTCAAGTAAAATCTCTAAATGATTATCATCTATTTTATAATAAGATTGTAGCATCTGATTAAAAATAATTAAAAAACCATCATCAGCATTACCTAATTCTAACGACAATATTTTAGCTAATGTTTTAGCTAATTCTTGAATATATTTTGATATAAAATCTTGTTTAATCATCTTTTTTTAGTCTAATTTTTTTGATAATTTTTGAATTGTTTTTGCAGCATTTTTTTCTTCATAAAGAATTTTATGAACTGCATTTATAATTGGTGCATTTATAGCATACGTTTCATTAAGAATAGCAATCCCTTTTGTTGCATAATAACCTTCAGCAACCATATTCATCTCAAGAATTGCAGATTTTACGGTGTATCCTTTACCAATCATATTACCAAACATTCTATTTCTCGAGAAAAATGAATATCCTGTTACTAATAAATCACCTAAATAAGCAGAATCATTAATTTGTCTATTCATTGGGCTTACAGTTTTTAGGATATGATCCATTTCACGAATAGCATTACTCATTAATACAGCCTGGAAATTATCTCCGTATCCTAAACCATGAGCAATTCCTGCTGCAATAGCATAAATATTTTTCAGAACAGCACCAAATTCAGTTCCGTAGATATCTTTCGATAATTTTGTTTTAATAAAGTCACAAGAAAGTAGATCAGCAACAATTTGAGCATTATCTTCATTTTCTGCAGCAATTGTTAAGTAAGATAAACGCTCCAAAGCAACTTCTTCTGCATGGCAAGGTCCACTTACAACACCTAGTTGATTTTCTTTTAGTCCAAATTCATCAAAAAGATATTGTCCAACTAATTTATAATGGTCAGGAATTATTCCTTTGATTGATGTTACAACAAATTTATTTTCTAAAGAAACAGTAAGTTTACTTAAACAATTTGCAACATAAATTGATGGAACGACAAGAAAAATAATGTCAGAATTCGTAACAACTTCATTAA
Source organism: Flavobacteriales bacterium UBA5933 (assembly GCA_002430925.1). GTDB lineage: Bacteria > Bacteroidota > Bacteroidia > Flavobacteriales > Weeksellaceae > Empedobacter. Next base: position 19,710 of record DJDD01000067.1, on the reverse strand, counting down.
TATCTGTAGAAATATTTAATTTTTCTGTTTTAAATTCAACATCTGTTAAGTAATTCGGATTGTGTTTATGACGTTCTAAATAACCTTTTGCATATTCATCTTTTACCCACCAATTGAACGTTTCTAGATTTTCACTCAGCATTTTCGCAATTGCAGTTGCCCAACTACCATTACCTATCAACCCAACTCTTTTATTAGATAAATCCATTAGCTTATAATTTAATGTTGAAACAAAGTTAATTAATTTGTAGCTTAGGTATTTTGTATTTAAAGAAAAGAAGTTGAATTTTGTAAAAAATTATTGACATTGTATAAAAAGTTATTTAGCGAGACAATTATTTATGGAATAGGATCAATCTTACCTCGATTGATTATTCTGTTATTAAATTATTTTATTATAAAACAATCTGCAAATACTGATTTTGCAATGTTTTCTCAACTTTATGCTGCCGCATCTTTTCTCAACGTTATTCTAAGTTTTGGATTCGAAACAGCTTTTTTTAGATATGCTACAGAAGAGGGTTTGTATCAAAAAGTTCTTAACACATCTTTTTGGTTTATGGTAATGACATCTTCAGCCATGCTAATTTTATTATATACTTTTCTAAAACCACTTGCAGAATATTCTAATTATAGTACTCATCCAGAGTATTTATTGTGGTTTGGATGGATTGCTTTCTTTGATACAGTATGTATTATACCATATGCAGTTCTACGTTTTAAAGGTCGACCAATTCTTTATTCAGCTATAAAAGTTTTTCAAAATGTTTTCCAAGCAGTTTTTACACTTGTTTTATTGTATTATGTTTCTAGAGATTTTTTAGCAGATTTAGGGTTAGACAATACAATATCTTATCCTTTTGTAGCAAACTTAACAGCTAGTATATTAGGAATGATATTATTATTTGGAGTAATTCGTCATGTACAATTTAAGTTTGATAAAGCATTATTTAAAAAAATGTTTTTATACGGTTATCCAATCATGATTGCAGGTTTAGGATTTATATTAAATGAAAATTTTGATAAGTTAGTTCAACGAAAACTAATTGATCCAGCAGATGCAGGTTCATATTCGGCTTGCTATAAATTAGCTGCTTTGATGACTCTTTTTGTTACAGCTTACAGAATGGGAATAGAACCCTTCTTTTTTAAAGTTGCTAAAAAAGGAGATGCTAAACAAACTTATGCAAATATTTTATTCTTCTTTAGTATTATATGTAATATTGTTATTTTAGGTATTTTAGCTAATATTAATTGGGTTAAGAAAATATTTATTCCAGATTCATCCTATTGGATTGCATTAGATATTGTTCCAATCATTTTAATTGCAAACCTATTTTTTGGAATATATTATAATCTTTCTACATGGTACAAAGTAACTGATAGAACAAATATTGGTACAATAATTTCATTAACAGGAGGTGCAATCACAATAATTTTAAATGTTTTGTTGTTACCTAAATACGGATTTATGGTTTCTGCATGGACAACATTGTTAGCGTATGGAGTAATGATGGTGATTTCGTACATTTGGGGACAGAAAGTATACCCAATTCCATATAAAGTAAATAAAATAGTATTTTATATGTTTATTGCAATTGCTTTTGGTTGTTCAAATTATTATTTATTCAATTCTAATTTGATTATAGGAAATTGTTTATTAATAGTTTATGCGGCTTTTATTGCATTTGCAGAACGTAATATATTAAAAAAAATAAGAAAATAAAATAATGAAAGTAAAAGTTATAAATACTTCGAAACACGCATTACCAGAATATAAAACAGCATTATCTGCTGGAATGGATTTAACAGCAAATATTGATGCTCCGATAGAATTAAAACCTTTAGAAAGAAGATTAATTCCAACAGGACTTAGTATTGAGTTACCAGCAGGATATGAAGCGCAAGTTCGTCCAAGAAGTGGAATGGCTCTTAAACATGGTTTAACTTGTCTTAACTCACCTGGTACAATTGATGCAGATTATAGAGGAGAAATAGGCGTTATTTTAGCAAATGTATCTAATGAACCTTTTACAATTAACGATGGTGAACGTATCGCACAATTAGTGATTGCTAAGCACGAAACAATCGAATGGCAAGAAGCTGATAATTTAAATGAAACTGAGCGTGGAACAGGAGGTTTCGGAAGTACAGGAAAAAACTAAAAGCCTAGATTATACAATATAAACAAAATGAAAGTAATTATTCCAATGGCAGGACGTGGTTCACGTTTACGCCCTCATACTCTAACTACACCAAAACCATTAATTCCTATCGCAGGTAAACCAATCGTTCATCGTTTGGTAGAAGATATAGCAAAAGTAAGTTCGGAACCAATTGATGAAATCGCTTTTGTAATCGGAGATTTTGGAGCTGAGGTTGAAGCTGATTTAATTGCCATTGCAGAAAAATTAGGAGCAAAAGGAACTATTTGTCATCAATTAGAACCTCTTGGTACGGCACATTCTATTTGGATGGCAAAAGAAGCTTTAGATGGTCCAGTGGTTGTTGCTTATGCGGATACATTATTTCGTGCAGATTTTAAATTAGATATGGAATCTGATGGAGTTGTTTGGGTAAAACAAGTAGATAATCCTTCAGCTTTTGGGGTTGTAAAATTAGATGACAATAATGTTATTTCTGATTTTGTTGAAAAACCAAAAGAATTTGTTTCTGATTTAGCTATTATTGGAATTTATTTTTTCCGTGATGGACAAAAATTATACAAAGAAATTGAATATTTATTAGAAAATGATATTCAAAAAGGTGGTGAATATCAATTAACAGATGCATTAGAAAATATGCGTGCAGCTGGTGATAAATTTACATTAGGTAAGGTAGATGAATGGATGGACTGTGGAAACAAAGCTGTAACAGTAGAGACAAATACAAGAGTTCTTAATCTTGATAAAGAAGAATTTCAAACTGTAACAAGTTCAGCAAAAATTGATAATTCATTGATTATTGAACCATGTTTTATTGGTGAAAATGTTGTTATAAAAAATTCTAAAATAGGTCCATTTGTTTCTTTAGGAAATGGAACAATTGTTGAAAATTCAAACATAGATAATAGTTTAATTCAAGAAAATTCTAAAATTTGTAATGCAAATTTAACGGAAACAATGATTGGTAATCATGCTAAATATTACGGTGTTTCTCGTAGCATCAGTTTAGGAGATTATTCAGAATTAGACTTCAAATCTCACGAAGCATAATAATTATGATAAAAAAATTAACCTATATTTTTTGTCTTGCTGTGTTAATTACAGCTTGTAAAACACAAAAAGTAACAAAAGTAGATGATAAGAATGTTGAAACAATTTCTGCTTCAACAAAAATTATTCAACAAACATTAAGTAAAAAATCATCCTTTAAAGATTTAACAATAAAGTCTAAATTGACCGCAAATATTGAAGATTTATCTGGTGATATTAATGCTACAATTGTTGTGAAAAATGGACAAAAAATATGGGTTAATGCTACTAAATTTGGAATAACGGGCGCAAGAGCTTTAATTACTCCAACAGGGTTTACAGCATACGAAAAACTTGGAGGAACTTATTATGAAGGTGACTTTTCTTTAGCAAACAAGTTATTAAAAGTTGATTTTATTGATTATCAAAAATTACAAAACTTATTATTAGGAAAAGTTTTTGTGGATCTTAATTCAAAAGATTACACAGCGAGTTTTGCTAATAATCAGTATACAATAGTAAATAATAACAATCAATCTATAGAAACATCTCCGAAGGAAGGTGAATATATACAAACATATATTTTTGATAATGGATTTCGTTTAGCTGAAGCTCATTTAAAAGATCCAAAAAGAAAAATGGAGGTTGATATTAATTATAGTAATTGGGTAAAAGCAGGAGATGAAGAATTTCCAAAAAATGTTAAAATTATTATAAAAGATAAAAAAACGCGTCAAATCGACTTGGAATATAATAGTTTTACATTTCAAGAAATGAATACACCATACTCAATTCCAGCAGGGTATAAGAAAAAAGATATAAAATAATGAGGTTTGTTTTATCAACTGTACTTTTAACGTTGTCTATATCAATGTTTGCACAAGTTCCTTACAATAAAGCGAACTTACAAAAACAAAATGCACAACTTAAAAAAGAAATAATTACTTTAAACAAACAGCTAGAAGTAAATAAGAAAAATTCTAAGTTAAATGTAGAATATGTTCAGAACTTAACGAAAAAGATACAAGTTCAAACAAAATTAGTCAACAACTTAACGAAAGAAAAACGTTTTATTGAAGATGAAATTTATTTAACTCAGTTAGAGATAAATAAACTTTCAAGAGAATTAGTTGTTCTTAAAAAAGATTATCAACAAGTTTTAATAAGAGCATACAAAAATAAATCTGTAGAAAATAAACTTCTTTTTGTGTTGTCTTCTAAAAGTTTAGGAGAAGCATATCGTCGTATAAAATATTTAGAAAAATACTCTGCTTTTCAATTAGGTCAAGCAAATGATATTATTGATAAGCAAACAGATATTAAAGCGAAAAGAGAGCAAAAGGAAAGAGCTAAAGACGAAAAGGTAAAAGTCTTATCTCAGCAAACTCAATTCAGTCAAAACCTTCAAAAAGAAAAAGGAGTAAAAGAACAAGCTGTAGAAGAATTCCGTAAAAATGAAGGCGTTATTGTTGCTGAAATTAATAAAAAAGAAGCTCAGCAACGTCAAATAGATTCTCAAATTAAAGCAATAATTGAAGAAGAAATTCGTCAAGCTAAAATTAGAGCTGAAAAAGATCTTAAAGATTGGAATGAAGCTAAGAGAGGAAATACCATTGCTGCATATAATGATTATCTAAGAACAAATCCTAAAGGTGATTATGCTAAATCAGCTAGATCAGCAATTGTAAGAATAGAAAATGATGCAAAAGCATGGAATGTTGCACGTTCTACTCATACAAAACAAGCTTATCAAAATTATTTAGCTAAAAATCCAAACGGTAGTTTTGTAACAACAGCAAAAACAGAGATAGCCAAATTTGAGCAATTAGAACGCGAAGCAGAAGCAGAAAGACAACGAATTATAGCGCAAAGAAAAGCAGAAGAAGATGCTAGACTGAAAGCGAAAAAAGAAGAAGATGCTAAGAAAATAGCAGCGGCTAAAGCAGAAGCAGAAAGACGTGCAAAAATAGAAGCAGAACAAAAAGTTGTAACTAAAGTTCCTGAAAAGGAAAGAGTCGTAAAAGTAGATGCTGTAAAACCATCACAAACATATGCTGAAAGACCAGATTCTGAAGGAATTTCAGGAGAGTTTTCAGCGAATAAAGGTCGTTTACCTTGGCCAGTAGATCGTGGAACTGTAGTTAGTCAATTTGGATCAAATTCACATCCAATATTATCTAATATTACTACTGTAAATAGTGGTGTAGACATTTCTACATATAAAGGAGCTCATGCACGAGCAATATATGAAGGGACTGTTCAAGGAGTAATAGCAATTCCTGGAGGTAATAAATCGGTATTAGTAAGACATGGTTCTTATTATTCAGTTTATACAAATCTATCAAACGTAGAAGTTTCTAAAGATGATGTTGTAAAAAGAGGACAATCTCTAGGTACTGTTTATACAAGTGCAGATGGAGAAACGATTATGAATTTCCAAGTTTGGAGTGGAACAACAAAACAAAATCCTGCACTTTGGGTTGCAGGAATGTAATAAATAATTTATATATTTGTATTAAAATCAATTCAGTATGGGATTAGGAGGTAAAGAGTGGATAGTAATATTATTATTTGTTTTACTATTATTTGGGGGTAAAAAGATTCCTGAATTAATGCGTGGATTAGGTTCTGGATTAAATGAATTTAAGAAAGCAACTCGCGAAGATAACAAACCAGAAGAGAATACTTCTGAGAAAAAGGATAATTAAAAAAAATATTTTTAATTAAATAAAAAAGCATTGTATTTAAATTTTTTTGGTTTAATTACAATGCTTTTATTATATAAAATAAACATCAAAGATGAAATTTACAGACAAAGCTTGGTCAATTTTTAATCAAAGTATCAACGATTATCATAAATATGATGATGTTAATCGTCAAATTGAAAATCCATATAGCGAAGATGATTTAATCGCTCATTTATTGTACAAAAAAAATTGGATTGATACCGTTCAGTGGCATTTAGAAGATATTATTCGTGATCCACAAATTGATCCTGTAGAAGCATTAAGTTTAAAGCGTTGGATTGATAAATCAAACCAAGAACGTACAGACATGGTAGAATATGTAGATAGCTGGTTTTTACAACAATATTCTAATGTTGAAGTAAAAGATAACGCTACGTATAATACAGAATCTCCTGCTTGGGCTGTAGATCGCTTCTCTATTTTATCATTAAAAGTGTTTCATATGAAACAAGAAGCAGAAAGAGAAGATGCAACAGCAGAGCATAAAGCTGCTTGTCAAGCAAAATTAGATATCTTGAATCAACAACATCAAGATTTATCGATTGCAATAGAAGAATTGTTAGCTGATTTTGAAGCTGGTAATAAATACATGAAAGTATATAAACAAATGAAAATGTATAACGATGAGGACTTAAATCCTGTATTGTATGCAAACAAAAAATAAATGCTATTTAAAATAGAATTATATAAAAAACTCATCTCACAAAGATGAGTTTTTTCATGTTATAAAATAATGTTAAATAAAAAATTAAAATCTCAATATTTCGTTATATAGTACTAAATAGCTTATTAAAATATATTATTATAAGTACATTTAAATTCATAAAAATCATAAGCGATGCAGTACAACGAACTATATCAAAAATTAAAAGAAGCTTTTGATTTCAATCAAAATTCTTCTGAAATTGTAGATCTTAATTTACGAATTACCAAACATCAATCAACCTCATTAAACGCAGCAGAAGATTTATTAAATGGTTCTGCGCATTTAAGTTGTCCAAAACACGATATTCATTTCAGGGAAAGCGATGTAATAAATGATATATCAGGAAATACAGATGTTGATATTTTGGATTATGATATAGAATGCAATAAAATTTTTGATTATTATATAGTCCAAAGATTAGATCAATATAAATCTGACGGTGCGATAATCCTATTTCATGGACTTAATGAAAAGAAATGGGATAAATACCTACCATGGGCCTACGAGATAGCTCAGCAAACAAATAAAGCAGTAATACTTTTCCCAATTGCTTTCCACATGAACAGAGCAGAAGATTCATGGAGTGATCGTCGTAAAATGATAGAAGTATCTAAAAATAGAATAAAAAATAATAGAGATAATACCGACTCTTCGTATGTAAATGCAGCAATTAGCGCACGATTAGAGGCTCATCCGCAACGTATATTCTGGTCAGGTTTCCAAACCTATTCAGATACCATAAAATTGATTTATCACATCAAAAAAGGAAAAATAGATACACTAAATAAAACAGCAACGATAGATCTTTTTGGTTATTCCATTGGTTCATTTTTATCAATTATCCTGATGATGGCTAATCCAAAAGGAATTTTTTCAAACTCAAAATTATTCTGTTTTTGTGGAGGAATGACAATAGATAGAATGTTCCCTATTTCCAAATATATCATGGATTCTAGAGCAGCCATAAAAATGCAAACAGTTTTTGCAGAACTATTAAGTACAGATTTCAAAAATGATAAACGATTAGGGCACTTTCAAAATCCAGCCCTTCACAAAGAAGAAAGTTGGTTCAAAATGATGTTGCGTTACAACTATTTTCAAAAAGAAAGAGAGTCTCGCTTTGCCGAACTTCAGCATCAAATAAAAACTTATGTATTAGAGAAAGATGAAGTTGCTCCGCCCATAGAAGCACTAAACACGTTACAAGGAGGATATAGAAAAATAGAAATTGATGTAGAAATTGTCGATCATGATTTTGATTATTCTCACATGGTGCCATTTCCCCTAACTGTAAAAAATGAAAACGACGTAACAAAGGCATTTAATCAGTTTATTACATCAGCCAAAGAATTTTATAAAAAAGCAGTATAACTCAAATAAAAATTAGGGCAATCCCTACGGGACGCGCTATCTCGCTCCCAATCTTTTATAAAAAAATAAATTTTTATAAAAGGATTTCCGCTTCTATCGCTATTGCAAAGCGATGTATAAAATAAAAAAAGGTTATTTTCTATCAGAAAATAACCTTTTTTTTAGTTTGACTCGTTGTAAAGTGTATTATGATCTTTATCCAAGAAATTAAATTGTAAGTATTTATACGCATCTCTCGGAACAATCTTTATCCACTTTTTATGCTTAAAAAACCATTTCATCTGAATGCTTGGTAATCCATGTTGTAAATAAGAAGCAACGAAAGGATGTACATGTAACGACATTTTTCGTAAATCTTTATCTTTTCTATCTAGGATATTCAAGAGCACTTGTTCAATTTTATCAATTGTAACGATTGGTGCTTCAATTTCATTCGAATCTTGGTTAGGATTTTCTTCAGTTGTAACAAAGTTCACTTCTGGGCGAACACGCTGTCTTGTAATCTGAATTAATCCGAATTTACTTGGTGGCAAAATTTTATGCTTTGCCTTGTCTTTCGACATTTCAGCTCTTAGGTGCTCAAACAATTCTTTCTTATGTTCAACACCAGTCATATCAATAAAGTCGACCACAACAATTCCTCCCATATCTCGCAAACGTAATTGACGAGCAATCTCAGAAGCTGCAATTTTGTTTACTGCAAAAGCAGAATCTTCCTGATTTTTAGAATTTCTAGAAATATTACCAGAATTCACATCAATAACGTGTAATGCTTCAGTATGTTCAATCACAAGGTATGCACCTTTAGATTGAGGAATAGTAACCGTTTTACCAAAAGCTTGTTTAATTTGTCTTTCGACATTAAACTTTTCAAAAATAGGAACAAATGGATCTTCATATTCTTTGACCAGATTAACTTTATCTGGTGCAATAACTTCCAAATACTCGCGCATTTCGTCAGCTAATTCAGCATCATCAACAGAAATTTTAATAAAATCATCATTAAAATTATCTCTTAAAATGGAAGAAGCTCTATCCATTTCACTTAAAATTTTAGCAGGAGCTTTCTTTTTTTGAAGATTCTTAAAAACTTGTGTCCATTTATTTAATAAATAAGCCAAGTCAGCTTGTAATTCTTCAGCATTTTTGTTTTCTGCTACTGTTCTAATGATGACTCCAAAGCCTTCTGGAGTTAATCCATCTAAAATTTTAATTAAGCGATCTCTTTCTGGCTTTTGTTTAATCTTTTGCGAGATTGAAACACGTGCCGAAAACGGGACTAAAACCAAATAACGACCAGCAATAGAAATTTCAGACGTAATTCTTGGTCCTTTTGTATGGATTGGTTCTTTTGTGATTTGAACCAAAACAGAATCACCAGGAGCAAAGATTTCAGTAATTTGTCCATCCTTGTCAATCGGTTCTTCCATTCGAAAGTTTTTCAACTTCTCAGTTTTATACTTTCCACTAGCTACAATTTTATTGTAAGTATTAGAGGAACGTATTTGTGGTCCTAAATCATGATAATGTAAAAATGCATCTTTCGAATAACCTATGTCAACAAAACTTGCATTTAAACTAGGAGCTAATTTTTTGATTTTACCCAAGTAAATATCGCCAACTGCAAAGCCATCATTTGCAGTATCTTGATGGAACTCCATCAAGCGACCTTCATCTAAAACTGCGATGCGTACTTGATCAGCTAAGGCTGAAATCACTAATTCTTTACTCATCAAAAAATTATGTTTTTAAAAATGATAAAAGCACTTTCCAAAATTTCCATTGAAAAGTGCTAACCTGTAAAAAGATTAAAAAATCAATAGCACTAGCTATTAATTATTTTTTCTTTTTGTGTCTGTTAAGACGACGACGTTTTTTACGTTTGTGTGTCGCTACCTTATGTCTTTTACGTTTTTTTCCGCTTGGCATGATACAATTATTTTATTGTTATTTAATTACGTTTGCTTCGCTAGTTTTTACTTCTTCAATAAAAGTCTTAGCTGGTTTAAATGTAGGAACGTTATGAGCTGGGATAATGATAGAAGTCCCTTTTGTAATGTTTCTTCCTGTTTTCTCTGCTCTAGTCTTAATAGTAAAAGATCCAAATCCTCTTAAGTATACATTTTCTCCCTCTACTAATGATTTAATCACCTCCTCCATAAACGATTCTACTACTCTTTGAGTATCGCTCTTTTCAAGTCCTAATTTCCCTGAAATGTTATTTACTATTTCTGCCTTTGTCATAATTCCTCTTATTATTCTTAAATTTGAAAGCGGGTGCAAATATAACGAATGTATCTCAACAAAAAAAGATTTTTTCAGTTTTTATGAACTTCAACTATTTGATTTTGTCATATTTTGACAAAAATAAACGAGATTTACCATGGCGTCATACAAATGACCCTTTTCATATTTGGTTGTCGGAAATAATTCTCCAACAAACAAGGGTTGACCAAGGTATGAAATTTTACAATAACTTCATACACGAATTTGATACTATTTTTGATCTGGCTAATGCAGATGAACAAAAAGTCCTAAAACTCTGGCAAGGATTGGGTTACTATTCTCGTGCCAGAAATTTACATCATGCTGCAAAGTATATTTCTACAGAGTTAAATGGTCTATTTCCTAACAATTTTAAGGACCTAAAAAAATTAAAAGGAGTAGGTGATTATACAGCTGCAGCAATTGCATCTATTGTATTTAATGAAGCTGTTCCTGCTGTAGATGGAAATATGTATCGAGTTTTTTCTAGATATTTTAATATCGAAGAAGATATAAGTTCATCCAAAGCTAAAAAAGTATTTTGGGAATTAGGCTTAGAAGTTATAGATAAAAAACGTCCTGGTGATTTTAATCAAGCTATTATGGATTTAGGAGCTACTGTTTGTACTCCAAAATCACCCAAATGCGAAATTTGTGTTCTTAATGAATCATGTGAAGCCTTACGATTAAAAAAAATTGATCAATTACCTGTCAAATTGAAAAAAGTAAAAGTTTCTAATCGTTTTTTACATTTTATAATTTTAGAAAACAACCATACAATCAGTTTATCCAAAAGAACAAATAATGATGTATGGAAAAATCTGTACACTTTTCCAAAAATAGAAACCGAAACTGACTTATTAGATAAAGGATGGGTTTTGGATGAGAATTTAGAAAATAATTTAACTTTTGTATCAGAAGAGAAGCATATTCTATCTCATCAGAATTTATTTATAAAATATTGGAAATTAAATGTATCTTTAGATGAAATAATAAATTTATCTGAAAAAATAGGTTTTGAAATGATTTCAATGCAATCAATTGATGATTATCCTTTTCCAAAACCAATAGAAAAGTTTATTAATAATCATTATTTAAACTAACTTTGTTTATAACAAGCCACTAAAAACTAAAACTATGAACGGAACAACAAATAAGGTACTTTTGATAGGTAATTTAGGAGATGATGTGAAATTACATCATTTTGATGAGCAAAATTGTATTGGTCGTTTTCCTATAGCAACCACAGAATCTTATATTTCTAGAACTGGAGAAAGAATTACAGAAACCGAATGGCATAATATTGTCACTAGAAATAAATTAGCTGAATTATGTGATCGTTACTTAAAAAAAGGAGATAAAGTTTTTGTTGAAGGACGTATAAAAACAAGAAAATGGGAAGATAACGGACAAACTCGTTATACAACAGAGATTGTTGCTAATTCAATAGAATTTTTGACTCCTAAGGTTGATAATGATCAACGCAATACAATACAAGAAAAAGAAACAAAGGCAGAAATACCTCAAAAAACTCCAATTGTAGAGCCACCTTTTATAGAAGATGGTGAGGATGATCTACCTTTTTAGAATAATAAAATAAATGAATTTTACGAAGTTTTACGTTTTACGTAACCCAATAAAAATTAAAACTATAATAGCATTATGTAGTAGTGCTATTTTTTTTGTATCCTGTAATAAAAATGATGAAGTTGCAAAACCATTAGGACAGGTAAGATTAGAATATCCTAAACAAACGTATATACAATTTGATGAAAAAGTTCCTTACACTTTTCAGTATTCAAATTTTGCGAGAGTACTTCCAGGTAAAAAAGCAAATTCATTTAATATTGTTTATCCAAGAATGAAAGCGACAATTTACCTGACATATTTTCCTGTCAAATCTAAACAAGATTTAATTATTCAAATTAAAGAAAGTGAACGTTTTGTTCAAGATCAAACTGTAAAAGCGAGTTTTATTTCTCCACAGGAATTTACCTTTCCTAAAAAACATGTATTTGGCACATTATATGAACTTGGAGGAGAATCAGCTATTAATTTACAATTTCATGCTACAGATAGTATCAATAATTTTTTATCTGGTTCTGTTTATTTTAAAACTCAACCCAAACCAGATTCTTTAGCTCCAGCGGTAGATTATATAAAAACGGATGTGAAGAAATTATTAGAAACGTTAGAATGGAAAAAATAAAAATTGCTGATAAATAAAAACAATTAATTTTGTAATCAATTTAAAAATAAAATAATAAAACTAATTTAGAAAATATGTTAATACAGATAGCTACATTAATGCTTAGTTTGATGCTTTTAGTTATGTTGCACGAACTTGGTCATTATGTAACAGCAAGATGGTTTGGCGTTCGTGTAGAGCGTTTCTTTTGTTTCTTTGATGTGAAATTTGCCATTTGGAAAAAGAAAATCGGAGATACAGTTTACGGAATAGGCTGGTTACCGTTAGGAGGATATGTAAAACTTTCTGGGATGATTGACGAAAGTATGGATCTTGATCAAATGAAACAAGAACCAAAACCTTGGGAATTTCGTGTAAAACCAGCTTGGCAACGTTTAATTATTATGTTAGGAGGTATTATTGTTAATATTATTTTGGCAATGATTATCTATACTGCATTATTTGCATCTCAAGGAAAATCATATACAGATGTAAATAAAATGCAATACGGAATTTCTACGGATGCTGTTCAACAAAAATTAGGACTTCGTAATGGAGATATTCCGGTAGGAGTAAACGGAGTTAAATTTAATTCGTTAGAAGATATTTATAAAGAAGCTCTTTTAGGAGGAAATACATTAGAAGTTAAAAGAGATGGTAAAGAAATTTCTTTACCAATAAATGAAGATTTCAGAACTCAAATTTTAAATTACAAACAAGGATTTTTTATTCCTCAATTCACATTTTTTGTAGATTCTGTTATAGAGAATAGTGCTGCTCAGGCTGCGGGATTACAAAAAGGAGATAAAATTATAGCTGTAGATGGATTCACAACACCATTATTTAGTGATTTTAAAACAAAATTAAGTCAGTACAAAGGGAAAACAGTTCCTCTTAGTATCGAAAGAAAAAAAGAACCTATAGAATTAATGGCTACGATAAATAAAGATGGTACTCTTGGATTTTCACAAGCATCACCTTATTTAGAAACATTAATTTCTCATCAAGACTATACATTAGGAGAAAGCTTTTCTAAAGGACTTATTGAGCCTTTTGAATCGATAGCGACACAAGTTCGTGGAATAGGAACATTATTCAAAGTAAAAGATGGTCGTAAACAAGTAGCTGGACCAATCGGAATGGTAAAACAAATGCCTAAAAAATGGAATTGGTTATTTTTCTGGTCTTTTACTGCTATGATATCTGCTTGGTTAGCATTCATTAACTTGTTACCAATACCAGGTTTAGATGGTGGACATGCTGTTTTTGCAATTTACGAAATGGTTACTGGAAAAAAACCTAGTGAAAAAGTTTTAGAAAAAGCACAGATGGTTGGAGTCGTAATTATCTTATCCTTAATGGTATTCGTTTTTGGTAACGATATAGTAAATATGATTTTTAAATAATTTCTGAAAATTTATTAAAAAAATATTTGTGGGTGTAAAAAAACCTATTATATTTGCACCCACAATTAAGCAACATTCCTCCTTAGCTCAGTTGGTTAGAGCATCTGACTGTTAATCAGAGGGTCCTTGGTTCGAGCCCAAGAGGAGGAGCTTTTTTAGTGAAAAGTCAAACAAAGACTTAAAAATAAATTTTTAAATATCGGATTTTTCCTCCTTAGCTCAGTTGGTTAGAGCATCTGACTGTTAATCAGAGGGTCCTTGGTTCGAGCCCAAGAGGAGGAGCAAAAAAGACAATCATTAGTTTGATTGTCTTTTTTTATTTGTAATATCTGTATTATCTTAGTTTCAAATTTATTTGATTCAAAAAATGAAGATGGAGAATACAATAAGTATTGTAATTGGAGTGGTGATAGCGGTAATCATTTTTAGTATTGTTCTTTATACTATTCTAAGAAAACGAAGTAAACTAATTTCTGAACAAACTAACGAAGCAGAAAAAAGTAGTATAACTATTACTGAAAAATCAAATTCTGAAAATCATTCTGATATAGTAGATGAAGAAATTCCCAAAAAAGCAATTATTAATGAACCTATAGAGGAAATACAACCAAGTATTAATATCTCATCTAAAACAGAAAAAGAAATTTTAAAAAAGTTAGAATATTTTGAAAAAAATAAAGGCTTTATTAAAAAAGATGTCAATTTAAATTCTCTGTCAAAACAATTTAATACCAACACAAAATATTTATCGGAAATAATTAAAATTCATAGAAATAAACAGTTTAATGCTTATTTAAATGAATTGAGAATAAATTATATTACAGCTAGATTATTGAATGAGCCTAATTATTTAAAAACTAAAATAACTTATTTGGCAAGTGATTGTGGTTATTCTTCTCATAGCACGTTTACAACGATATTTACACAACTTATGAATGAATCACCATCTGTTTATATTAAGAGAATTAAAAAAGATGTACATTCGAAATAAACATTTCAAACTATACATCTTTTATAAATTTTTAAAGTAAAATTATCTTAATAACCTTCTTTTGTAGTATTTCCTTTTACAATCGCTAAAGCAGAAGAAGTTCCAATTCTTTGAACTCCTAAAGAAATCATCTTTTCAGCTTCTTCTTTAGATTTTACACCTCCAGAAGCTTTTACTGGTAATGGACCTGCATTTTCTAACATTAGTTTGATAACATGTTCATTCGCTCCATTTGGTTCTCCGTTTGGAGTAACATAAAATCCTGTAGAAGATTTAACAAATACTTTTTCAGCATTTTCTTCTCCAATTTTCTCCAAAACAATATCTCTTATCAATTGTGTAACTTGGATAATTTGTTGATCAGTTAAAGCAGCTGTTTCAATAATCCATTTTATTATTTTACCTTCTCGTAAAACAATAGATGTTGCCGTTTCTACTTCTTCTTTAACAGTTTCTATATTTCCCTTTTTGAAAGCTTCGTAATTGATTACAAAATCCAATTCGTCTGCTCCATCTGCAATTGCTCTCTGAGCTTCTCTTAACTTTTCGTTTAAATCAAAAGAACCTTCAGGAAACCCTATAACAGTACCTAAAATTACATCTGATTTTTTTGTATTTAATAATTCGCGTACAGATCGCACGTAATCTGGACGAATCATTACAGCATAGATACTATTATCAATAGCCTCTTGAGCTAACTCATGTACCAAATCTAATGTATCTGAATTTGAAATACCTGCTTGTTCAGGTGTTTTAAGATACGTTGAATCTAAATATTTATTAATATTCATCTTTGTATATTAAAGTTTTATTTGTCTAACTATCGGTTGTTCTAAAGAAATTATTGTTTCTGTTCGAGTAACACCTTCTATTTGTTGAATTTTTTGATTTAATACATTCATTAAATGTAAGTTATCTCTGCATAGTATTTTCAAGAAAATACCATAGTTTCCTGTTGTAAAATGAGCTTCTATAACTTCAGGAATTTCCTCTAATGAGTTTAGAACTAATTTATAAGACGAAGGCTTATTCATAAAAACCCCAACAAAAGACATTGTAGAATATCCTAACACCGTAGGATTTACAATTACTTTAGTAGAATCGATTACACCTGAAGTTTCAAGCTTCTTAATACGTTGATGAACTGCTGTATTCGAAATTCCTAAATCTTTTGCTAATTGAGATACAGGAATATTTGCATTCTCCATAAAGGCATTAAGAATCATTTTATCAATTCCATCAATTTTTATCGGACCATTTTCCTGAGATCTCACTTTCTAATAAATTATATTGAGTACAAATTTAATATTTTAAAATGGTATAAACGGGAAAATGATCACTATATCCACCGAAATATTTTCTACCAATATACGTTCTAAATGGTAAACCAGTTGATTTTCCGCCACTATTCTTCAAAAAACTAGCATCAAAAATTTCTGTTTTTACGTATTTTAATTTTGAACTGGATTTAAAAAAATTACTTGAAAAAAGTTGCTGATCGAATAACATCCATTGTTTTTTGAAAATTAAAGATCCTCTATCATACGACTGTATATTTACCATTGGGTTATACAATTCTTTTTTGTTTAACTTTTCTTGTTTTGCTCGTGTATCTAATTCTTGTATAATGTCTTCTGTTGTAGGAGAATCATTAAAATCTCCCATGATAATAATTTTTTCAGAAAAATTTTCGGTTAATATGTTATTAATTTTCTTTTTAAGAGCTTTTAAAATTGATTGTCGTTTAAATTGATTAATTTCTTTATCAATTTTTGATGGCAGATGTACGATGAATAAATGTATATTCTCGTTGAATAACTTTCCCTTTACATATAATACATCTCTAGTATAAGTTTTTATATCATTTTGATCTTTGAATACAAATCGAATAGGCTCACTTTCTTCAACTATAAACTGTTCTTCTCTGTAAATTAACCCTACATTAATCTTGCGTTCATCTAAAGATTCGTAAATAAGTGTTTTATACTTTCCATGTTTCAAATAATCATTATTCACTAAATCTTCTAAAACATCATTATTTTCAATTTCTGCTAATCCAATCACAGAAGGAAGCTCATCAGTTTCAGCTTTTCCAATTTTTGATAAACAAAAAGCGATTTGGTTTACTTTTTTATCGTATCTACTTTCTTTCCATTTTGTAAAATTGCTAGGTAGAAACGAATCTTCAGAGTATTTTGAGTAAAAATTTTCTACATTATAAAAAACGATGGTTGTCAAATTTTGTTTCAAATTTTTTTTTGCTAAAATAAGAAAGTTTATTTTTTTTTGATTTTAAATAACTTCAACATATT
This sequence comes from Flavobacteriales bacterium UBA5933, assembly GCA_002430925.1. Classification (GTDB taxonomy): domain Bacteria; phylum Bacteroidota; class Bacteroidia; order Flavobacteriales; family Weeksellaceae; genus Empedobacter. The sequence goes on along the minus strand of DJDD01000067.1, from coordinate 2,530 downwards.
TTTTTTAATCAAGATTTAAATCAATTTAGAAATTATCAAATCAATAAATTATCGATTTGAACAATTTTATTTTAAAATATTATCAACTTGTATTTTTATCAAAATTTGTAAATACATATTGGTAAAATTAATGCAAATGATGTACTTGTGTCAGTGTTAAAGTCTATCAAATTTTATATATTTGTAAAGTTTGTAGTTACTGCAAATGATAAATGAAAAATTTATTTTTAATTGGTTATTCATGATGAATAATCTCAAAAAAATTTAAAGCATAATGTCAAAAATTCATTACACACTTACGGATGAAGCTCCGATGTTGGCAACACATTCTTTTTTGCCAATTGTACAAGGATTCACTAAAACAGCTGATATTACAATTGAAGTTCCAGATATTTCTTTAGCTGGACGTATTTTAGCTAACTTTCCTGAATTTTTAAAAGAAGATCAAAGAATTCCTGATGCTTTAGCAGAATTAGGGACATTAGCATCTACTCCAGAAGCTAATATTATAAAATTACCAAATATTTCAGCTTCTGCTCCTCAGTTAGATGCTGCAATTGCTGAATTACAAGCAAAAGGTTTTGCTGTACCAAATTATCCTTCTGAACCAAAAACAGAGGAAGAAAAAGAAATTAAAGCTCGTTACGGAAAAGTTTTAGGTTCTGCAGTAAATCCAGTATTACGTGAAGGTAACTCGGATCGTCGTGCTCCAAAAGCTGTTAAAAATTATGCAAAAGCTAATCCTCATAAAATGGGTGCTTGGGCAAAAGATAGTAAAACTGAAGTTGCATATATGACAAGTGGAGATTTCTACGGTACTGAAACTTCTACAACTTTAGAAAATGCAACTGAATATACAATCAAATTTTACGGAGATAACGGAGAAGAAAAAGTTCTTAAAACTGCTGCTCCACTAAAAGCAGGAGAAGTTATTGATTCTTCTGTAATGAATTTAAATTCATTAAGATCTTTCGTAAAAGAAGCTATTCAAGAAGCAAAAGATAAAAATGTATTATTGTCTGCTCACTTAAAAGCAACAATGATGAAAATATCTGATCCAATTATGTTTGGTGCTATCGTAGAAACTTTCTTCAAAGATGTTTTTGCTAAATATGCAGATACTTTCAAATCGTTAGATATTAATCCAAACAACGGTTTAGCTGGATTATTAGATAAAATCACAGGTCAACCTCAAGAAGCAGAAATCAAAGCTGCAATTGAAACTGCATTAGCAGAAGGACCTCGTGTAGCAATGGTAAATTCTGATAAAGGAATTACTAACTTCCATGTACCATCAGACATTATTGTTGATGCTTCTATGGCTGCTTTGGTAAGAAACGGAGGAAAAATGTGGAACAAAGATGGAGCAGAAGAAGATACTGTAGCTATTATTCCAGATCGTTCTTACGCTGGTTTCTACGAAGCTGTTGTAAATGATATGAAAGAAAACGGAACATTAGATCCAACAACTATGGGTTCTGTACCAAACGTTGGTTTAATGGCTCAAAAAGCAGAAGAATATGGTTCTCACGACAAAACTTTCCAAGCTCCAGCAAACGGAACTATCAAAGTGGAAGATGCAAACGGGAATGTATTATTAGAGCAAAAAGTTGAAGCATCTGACATCTTCAGAATGTGTCAAACTAAAGATGCTCCAATTCAAGATTGGGTTAAATTAGCTGTAAACAGAGCTAGATTATCAGATACTCCTGCAATTTTCTGGTTAGACAAAGGAAGAGCTCACGATCAACAAATCATCAAAAAAGTTGAAAAATACTTACAAGATCACGATACAACAGGATTAGACATTCGCATTCTTGATGTAAAAGATGCAATGAAAGAAACATTAAGTCGTGCAAGAGAAGGTAAAGATACTATTTCTGTTTCTGGAAACGTTTTACGTGATTACTTAACAGATTTATTCCCAATTTTAGAATTAGGAACTTCTGCGAAAATGTTATCTATCGTTCCATTAATGAACGGAGGTGGATTATTTGAAACTGGTGCAGGAGGTTCAGCTCCAAAACACATCGAGCAATTTATCGAAGAAGGATACTTACGTTGGGATTCTTTAGGAGAATTCTTAGCATTACAAGCATCTTTAGAGCATTTATCTCAAACACAAGGAAACGCAAAAGCTCAAACTTTAGCAGACGCTTTAGACGAAGCTAACGCAAAATTCTTAGCTACAGACAAATCTCCAGGTCGTAAATTAGGAACAATCGATAACCGTGGTTCTCATTTCTACTTAGCAATGTACTGGGCAGAAGCATTAGCAAATCAAACAAAAGATGCTGATTTAGCTGCTAAATTTGCTCCAGTTGCAAAAGCAATGCAAGAAAATGAAGCAAAAATTAACGAAGAGTTAATCGCTGCGCAAGGTCAACCTCAAGAAATTGGTGGTTACTACAAAACAGATTTTGCTAAAACAACTTCTGCAATGCGTCCATCTGCTACATTAAATGCAATTGTTGACGGAATATAAATAACCAATTATTTATAATATTTCAAGAGGCTGTCTCAAAAGGGC
>DJDD01000066.1 GCA_002430925.1 Flavobacteriales bacterium UBA5933 | reverse complement strand
TGATTTATTAATTAGACTGCGATAGGGATTGAAGCGGCATCCTTTTATAAAAATGGAACTTATGCGTAGCATAAGTTCCATTTTTATAAAAGATATAGCGAAAAAGCCCGCTTGATCGCCCAAAAAAAATTATTTCATAAAACCTTCGTACCATTTCCACAAAATAATCCCTGTACAAACAGAAACATTAAGAGAATGTTTTGTACCTGATTGAGGAATTTCTATACATGTATCGCATTGATCGATGATAGATTGCTGAACACCATCTACTTCATTTCCCATTACAATGGCATATTTTTGAGAATTGTCTACTTGAAATTCATTCAATAAAACAGAACCTTCTGTTTGTTCAATTGTTACAACTTGATAGCCGTCAGCTTTTAATTGAGCAATCAATTCATTAGAATCTTTTACATATTCCCAATCAACAGAATTTTCTGCACCAATAGCAGTTTTATGAATTTCTTTGTGAGGAGGAGTTGCAGTAATTCCACACAAATAGATTTTGTCTATTAAAAAAGCATCAGAAGTACGGAAAACGGCACCAACATTGTGCATACTTCTTACGTTGTCTAAAACAACTACAATTGGATGTTTTTCAATTGCTTTATATTCATCAGCCGATACACGACCTAATTCGTCTAATTTTAGTTTTCTCATCACTTCGTTTTTAATTAACTTAGCTGTTTCAAAAGTTTAATAATTTGACAAAAGTAGTAAAGAATAAGGAAACTCCATTGATGAAGCAATATAATCAGATCAAGGCGAAATATCCAGATGCGATGTTATTGTTCCGTGTAGGAGATTTTTACGAAACATTTGGAGAAGATGCAGTGCGATGTTCTCGCATTTTAGATATTGTATTGACGAAGCGTGCAACGGGCGCAGAAAATAATGAATTAGCAGGTTTTCCACATCATTCACTAAATACGTATTTACCAAAATTAGTAAAAGCTGGATTGCGTGTTGCAATTTGCGATCAGTTAGAAGATCCAAAAACAGTAAAAGGAATAGTGAAACGAGGTGTAACCGAATTGGTGACACCGGGAGTTGCATTGCAAGATGAGGTTTTATCTTCTAAATCGAATAATTTTTTAATGGCTGTTCATGAAGGAAGTAAATCTTTTGGAATTGCATTATTAGATGTTTCTACAGGAGAATTTTTAGTTTCTGAAGGACAAGAAGATCAAGTTGCTAAGATTATACAATCTTTTCGTCCAAGTGAAGTTATTTATCAAAAAAGAGTAAAATATAATTTTTCTGATGTTAAAAGTAAATTTTTATTAGATGATTGGGCTTTTCAGTATGATTTTGCTGTAGATAAATTAACTAATTTATTTAAAACAAAAAATCTGAAAGGTTTTGGAATTGAAGATTTAAAGGAAGGAATAATTTCTGCAGGAGCTATTTTAGCTTATTTAGATGATACACATCATTTCGAGATACAACATATAACATCCATACAAAGGTTAAACCAAGATAGTTTTGTTTGGATGGATCCTTTCACAATTCGAAATCTAGAGTTAGTTTATTCGCCACATCCAAAGGGAATAACATTATTGAATATTTTAGATGATACCAAAACCCCAATGGGAGCTCGTTTGCTGAACCGTTGGATGGTAATGGTTCTGAAAGATTTGAAATCTATACAACGTAGACAAACAATAGTAGATTATTTTTATAAGAATGCTGATGTTCGTTTTGAATTAAGAGAAAAATTAGCTCAGTTAACAGATTTAGAACGTTTGGCAGGAAAAGTTTCTACAGGAAAAATAACTCCCCGTCAATTTTTGCAATTAGGTCAAAGTTTGACAATTTCTGAAGAAATAAAAACAATAGCAGAACAATCAAATCTTCCTGAATTAAAAGATTTATTTACCAAAATAGAAGCTATTTCTCCTTTAGCAGATAAAATTTTTGCAACACTTTCTGATGAACCACCTCATCAAATAGTAAAAGGAAACGTAATTAGAGAAGGGGTTTCTGAAGAATTGGATAAATTAAGAACCATACAGTTTTCTGGAAAAGATTATTTGGAACAAATGTGCCAAAGAGAAACAGAACGAACTGGAATATCTTCTTTGAAAATTGCTTTTAATAATGTTTTTGGTTATTACATAGAAGTAAGAAACACACACAAAGACAAAGTTCCGACAGAATGGATCCGTAAACAAACATTAGTAAATGCAGAACGATATATTACTGAAGAGTTAAAAGAATATGAAACACAAATTCTAGGAGCAGAAGAAAAAATTCTTGCGATAGAAAATCAGTTATTTATTGATTTATTACAACAAATAATTACTAAATTATTATCAATTCAACAAACAGCAAAAGCAATCGCATTTATTGATGTGTTATCAACTTTTGGAGAAATAGCTGAGAAAAATTCTTATACAAAACCAATTTTAAACGATGGTTTTGATATTCATATTACTGATGGGCGACATGCTGTAATAGAACAACAATTACCAATAGGAGAGCAATATGTTTCTAATAATGTTGAATTGAATCAAAAAGATCAACAAATTATTATGATTACTGGACCAAATATGTCTGGTAAATCAGCATTATTAAGACAAACTGCTTTAATAACTTTAATGGCACAAATGGGAAGTTTTGTACCAGCAAAGAAAGCTGAATTAGGAATTGTAGATAAAGTTTTTACTCGTGTAGGAGCTTCTGATAATATATCTTCTGGTGAATCTACATTTATGGTAGAGATGAATGAAACGGCTAGTATTTTGAATAATATTTCGGAACGAAGTTTGATTTTATTAGATGAAATTGGTCGTGGTACATCCACCTATGATGGAATTTCAATTGCCTGGGCAATTGCTGAATTTTTACATCAAAGTCAATTGAAACCTAAAACATTGTTTGCAACACATTATCATGAATTAAATGAAATGTCAAAATCAATGGAACGAATTAAAAATTTTAATGTAAGTATCAAAGAAACAAAAGATACCATTCTATTTTTAAGAAAATTAGTTCCAGGAGGAAGTGAACATAGTTTTGGTATACATGTTGCTATGATGGCTGGTATGCCAGTAAAGGTTGTTAATCGTGCGAATGATGTATTAAAAGTTTTAGAAGAATCTAAAAAAGAAGATGAAATAGCAAATAAGACGGAAAAAATAACGCAAGATAATATGCAATTGAGCTTTTTTCAGTTAGATGATCCTATCTTAGAATCGATTCGAGAAGAAATAATGAATACAGACATTAATACTTTAACTCCTGTAGAAGCATTAATGAAATTGAATGAAATTAAGAAAAAACTTGGTAAATAAATTAGACTAAATATGAAAAAAATAATATTGACATTAGCTGGTGTGTTAACATTAGCTTCTTGTGCGACCAATCCAGTTACAGGAAGAAAATCATTGTCATTAGTATCAAATACTGAATTAATGCCAACAGCTTTTTCACAGTACGATAAAGTTCTGAAAGAAGGAAAAGTAATTACAGGAACTGCTGATGCAAAAATGATACAAACTGTTGGTACACGTTTGGAATATGCAGCAAAAGAATATTATAAAGAAAAAGGAATATTATCTCAATTAGATGGTTATAAATGGCAATTTACATTATTACAATCCAATGAAGTAAATGCTTGGTGTATGCCAGGAGGAAAAGTAGCTGTTTATTCCGGAATTTTACCAGTAACAAAAGATGCAACAGGTTTAGCAGTTGTTTTAGGTCACGAGATTGGTCATGCATTGGCTGGTCATAGTGCTGAACAAGCATCTCAGCAAATGGTAGCACAATACGGAGGTCAAATTATAGGAAGTTCTATAACGAATGCCAATTATGCTTCTATTTTTAATCAATTGTATCCAGCAGGTGCACAAATGGGATTATTAAGCTATTCTCGTAAAATGGAATTAGATGCTGACAAAACGGGGTTATACTTAATGGCTATGGCTGGATATGATCCATCTGCTGCAATTCCTTTTTGGGAAAGAATGGCTGCTAAAAGTGGAAATTCTAGTACATCAGATTTTATGAGTACTCACCCTTCAGATGCAACCCGTATAGCAAGAATAAGAGAAGCTTTACCTACAGCTATTGCTTATTATAATGCAAGTCCATACAAAGGGAAATAAAATTTTTAATAAAATCACTTAAATAGTAGCGAGTTAATTTGATAAATTAATTCGCTTTTTTTATATTGTATACTCAAAATCACAAAATAAAAAAGAAATGAGTAGCAATTTTAGAATAAATTCGTTTTCAGAATATAGAAAAGATTACAAAAGAAGTGTAAATGAGCCCGAAGAATTTTGGGATGAAATTGCTGATAATTTCATTTGGAAGAAAAAATGGGATAAAACCTTAGAATATAATTTTGAAAATGCTGATTTTAAATGGTTTCAAGGTGGTAAACTAAATATTACTGAAAATTTACTTGATAGACATTTAGAAAAAAAAGGAAATAAAAGAGCAATTATATGGGAACCAAATAATCCGTTAGAGGAAACACGTATTATTACATATCGTCAATTACATTCAAAAGTTTGTCGATTCGCAAATGTTTTAAAAAGAAACGGAGTAGAAAAAGGAGATCGTGTTTGTTTATACATGCCAATGATTCCAGAATTAACTGTTGCTATGTTAGCTTGTGCTAGAATAGGAGCAGTACATTCAATTGTATTTGCTGGTTTTTCATCTTCCGCTTTAGCTTCGCGTATCAACGATGCACAATGTAAACTATTGGTTACTGCTAATGAAGTTTTTCGTGGTACAAAATCCATTAATCTTAAGGCAATTTGTGATGAAGCTCTTAAAGATTGTTCTTCTGTTCAAACATGTATCGTTTATAGAAGAGCAATAGAACCAACTTCTATGGTTGGAGGACGAGATAAATTTTGGATTGATGAAATGTATAAAGTCGATGATAATTGCCCTGCAGAAGAAATGGATGCAGAGGATCCTTTATTTATTCTTTATACTTCTGGATCTACAGGTAAACCAAAAGGAATGGTACACACATGTGGAGGTTATATGGTACAAACAGCCTATTCTTTTACTAATATTTTTCAAATGAAATCTCATGATATTTATTGGTGTACAGCAGATATTGGTTGGATTACAGGACATAGTTATATCGTTTATGGACCATTAGCTTGTGGTGTAACAACAGTAATGTTTGAAGGTATTCCTAGTTATCCAGATTTTGGAAGATTTTGGGAAATTGTAGAAAAATTACGTGTTACACATTTTTATACTGCTCCAACAGCTATTCGTTCTCTTGCTCGTGAGTCATTAGATTATGTAGAAAAATACGATTTATCGAGTTTAAAAGTTTTAGGATCGGTTGGTGAACCAATCAACGAGGAAGCATGGCACTGGTTAAATGATTATGTAGGAAAAGGAACTTGTCCTATTGTAGATACATGGTGGCAAACAGAAACAGGATCTATTCTTATTTCTCCTTTAGCAGGAATTACACCACTTCGTCCAACCTTTGCAACATTACCTTTACCAGGAGTTCAAGCAGTATTAATGGATGAAAATGGAAAAGAAGTAGAAGCAATTAATGAAAGATCTGAAGGTCGTTTAGCAGTTAAATTTCCTTGGCCATCCATGGCTCGAACAATCTACGGAGATCACAAAAGATATATAGAAACATATTTCTCTACATTCCCAGGTTATTATTTTACAGGAGATGGAGGATATAGAGATGCCATGGATAACTTCAGAATTACAGGGCGTGTAGATGACGTTGTTATTGTTTCTGGACATAATTTAGGAACAGCACCAATAGAAAATGCAATTAACGAGCACGAAGCTGTTGCAGAAAGTGCAGTTGTTGGTTATCCTCATGATATAAAAGGTAATGCATTATATGCATATGTTATTTTACAAGATGGATTTACAAAATCTCCGGAATTAGAAAAAGAGATAAAAAATACAGTTTCAAAACTGATTGGAGCTATTGCTAAACCAGAAAAAATACAATTTGTATCAGGTTTACCTAAGACAAGAAGTGGAAAAATTATGCGTCGTATCTTACGAAAAATAGCAAGTAATGAAACTGATTTTGGAGATACATCAACATTATTAGATCCAGAAATTGTAGAAACTATTATGAAAGAAAAAGTATAAAACAACTTTTTTAATACAATAAAAAGATAATTCGTACTGAATTTTGGTTTAAATAGCCATTATTCAGTACGAATTTTTTATTTTTGTATACTTTTTTAAAGATATGATAAAAATTTCACCAGTTTTAGAATCGTATTTAGATCATCACACAGACCAAGAACCAGAAATCTTAGGGCGTTTACGTGTTGAAACATTTCAGTCTACAACTCAGCCGCACATGATTTCAGGAGAATATCAAGGAAGATTATTAAGTATTTTGTCTAAGATTTTAGCTCCAAAAACTATTTTAGAATTAGGAACTTTTACAGGATATGCAACATTATGTTTGGCTGAAGGTCTTTCGGAAGATGGAAAAATAATTACGATTGATAAAAATGATGAATTAGAATATTTATGCCGTAAATATTTTGATGAATCAGAATTTTCATCAAAAATAGATTTTAGAGTTAATGATGCTAAAATTGAACTAGAAACAATTCAAAATAATACAATTGATTTAGCATTTATTGATGCTGATAAAGAAAGCTATCCTTATTATTTCGAGAAAGTGTTGCAACTTTTACGTCCAGGTGGAGCTATGCTTGTAGATAATGTTTTGTGGTACGGAAAAGTAATGTTAGAGGAAGAAGATAAGAAAGATCCTTCAACACAAATCCTGAAAGATTTTAATGAAATGGTAACCCAAGATAATCGAGTAGAATCTATTATTCTTCCTATTCGAGATGGAATTACTTTAATCCGAAAAAAATGAGCATGAAATACGCAATTTGTCAAGTTAGTGTAGCCCCTTTGCGTTCCGAAGCCAGAGATTCTTCGGAAATGGTAAGTCAAATTCTGTTCGGAGAAAAATTAATGATTACCGAAGAATTAGAAAAATGGACTAAAGTTCAGTTAGCTTTCGATGGTTACGAAGGTTGGGTAGATCCTAAACAAATTGTTGAGGTTTCAGAAGAAGAATATAATCGTAATATTGCAGAAAAATTTGCAATCAATCCATATAATCATGCCTTGGAAAATAATTTACCAATGACATTAACAATTGGTGCAGAAGTACGTTCATTATGCGAAAGTAAAATAAAAATAGGTCCAAAATGCTTTGAGTATTTTGGTGTATACACATCAGGTAAAAAATCTAAAGATCAATTGGTAGAAATCGCCAAATCTTATCTTAACGTACCTTATTTATGGGGAGGTAAATCTTCATTTGGTATCGATTGCTCAGGCCTTACACAGCAAGTATATAAAATAGGAGGTTATACTATACCCAGAGATGCTTATCAACAAGCAGAAATGGGAGAAGTACTTAGTTTTGTAGAAGAAGCAGAACCAGGAGATTTAGCTTTTTTTGACAATGCCGAAGGTAGAATAATTCACGTTGGAATTATGTGTGGAAATGGTAAAATTTTACACGCACACGGTAAAGTACGCATTGATCCTATCGATACAAATGGAATTTTTAATACAGATTCTCAAAAATACTCTCATAAATTAAGATGCATTCGTAAATTAATTTAATACAATATTTTTTATTTGGGCAATCCCTTCGGGGCAGGCTTTACGTTTCAATCTTTGCTAATTGGTAATTACATTTCCATTTGCATCCAATTAGCAAAGGATTTCCACTTCAATCCTTATTGCATCACTCTTATCAATAAAATTTATATAATAAAGCCTAACCTTATTTTTTAAGTATCCAAGGCGATAATTCATTATATAAACTACATTATATTATAAAATACAATGTTTAATTGATAAACTTATTTTTCATTAATTCGATTTTAAGTACTTATTATTCAGTAAATTATATAATAAATAGTATTTTTGAGAGAACAACCAAAACAAACCTTTGATGAATAATGAAGATTATTTAATTTATAAGCCCAAACCTGGTGATACCTTAACTTTACTTGCTAAGCGAGTAGGGATACATCCTTTTCATCTAGAACAATTTCATAATGAACATTGTAAAACAGAAAATATGATTTATTCTGAACGCTTATTATATTATGAAACTATTTTAATCCCTCTCAATTTTAAAACTAAAAATGAAATAGCTGAAGATGAGCATTCAGAAAGACCATCTGCTGTTTTTTCATAAAATTTTTATGACCATACTTATTCCATTATAGAAACCTACAAGAGTAATGTTGTAGATGAATTTCATATAGAATCCAAATTAAATCTTTCTTTTCGAAAAGATAATGATAAAGAAATAGTAAATATAACTCGAACAAATTTTACTAAAAATAACGAAGCTATAGAAGCGAAAGCTAGTTTATTATCCTTAGAAGCAATGAAAGCTATTTCGCCACTTTCTTTTTTTATTTCATCAAATGGAGAGTTAACGACTTTTTACGATTATAATTATTTTTTAGAAATCTTTTTACATTCTCGTAAAAAGATAGAAGAATATTATATGGGAGAAATAACTAAAAATTACCTAGATAAATTTGAAGAATCTATAAAAAATGAGACTGTATTTTTTAATAAAATAACTCAAACATTATTGTATAAATTACTTTTTCCTAAACTTGATTGGTTTTATAAAAAATCGAATTGGAAAGAAAAATTTATTATTTATCCTAATTCTTTTCCAATAGTTTGCGAATTTTCTGCTGATTATAACCACAAAGATGAAAATTACATAACAACAATACTAAGAGGCAAAACAGATAATCTATACAGTTTTAATGCAATAATAAGCGGTATAGAAACTGATGAAAAACCAGATGATAATTTTTTTGGAGAGATTGTATTAAAATATGAAACTCATAAAGAAACCAAAAAACTAAAAAATGCTTCTGCTGAAATAGTATTGTGTCAAAATGAAGAAAAAAAATTTAGACATAAAATAGAATTACAACCTAACTAATTTATTTATGAACTATTATACTACCCAACCCAATGATACATTTGCAAAAATTGCAAAAAAATACAATATAAAAAGTAAAGAACATTTACAACTTTATCATAATTTACATTGTCCAGAAGAAGAAATAATTCATGGTGTACTGACTTCTGGAACAAAAATTCTTTTACCCGATGACGATTCAGAATTATTTATACATAATAATGTTGATGTTACAGAGGAGCTATTTTCAGACAATAGTGTAAGCTCTTTAGATAATAACGAATCCATAATTGGAGAAGAATCTAAGCAAGTAGAAAAAGAAGAACAAATAGATAATTCTAGTAGTATCCATTATGTTATACAAAAAGGAACTTGCCAATGCGATAAAGGTTTTAAATTTCCAAATTTTAAAGTTACTTCGCACAAAAAATTATTTCTGAATTCCCCGTCAGCAGAAAATGATTTTCTTGCTGTAACAGAAAACGATTTACAACTGAATCCACCGGTAGAACCTTTTGGTAAATGTAAACTTCGTCCAACTTCTGGAGGTTATTTACCATGTGTTTATTCTCTAGCTGGCAAATGGCAAAAGCAAAGTACAAGAACAAGAATACTTGAAAATTATTGTATTTTAGAGACATCAGAACTTCTTTGTACAACAGGTGGAAAAATAACAGTAAAGAAACATGGACAACAGAGCCAACTTAGTAAGACCAATGTACGTAGAGCAGATTCATTGGAACAACAAGCCTATAATCCTGTTATCAATTATGATGAGTATAAAGAAGAAATAGAGAGCCAAGATCAACCAGAAGCATACTAATCAAAAATCTACAACCTAATGGAAAAGCAAGGCGTATTACGAATATCGGGGCCTACATCTCCAAAAATAGGAGAAAAGGCAACGTATAAAGTGGAGGAATGGTATCCTTCTACAACACCTAGTAGCTGTAATCCCCAAAGAGTAATTTGGGAACTTTTTAAAAAGCGTAAAAATGGTGAATTTACTACAACAAATATAAAAAAGCGTGGACTTGGTGAATTTACATTTACTTCAGGAACAGAAAAAGATATATTTCGTATAGAAGGTTATTTGTACAAAGCAGAGGGCAAGGAACCTATGTCTATCATAGTCCAACCAGTAGTTAGTGACAAAAAAATAGCACCAGTAGAGGGTAAAGTAATAGAAAGTATAAAACTTACAGATACCAATGGTAATCCTATCACAAAACCACTTAGTTATAAGGATACTATACATGTTATTGCAAAATGTAGAAACATGGCAGGAGAAACAGTTACATTTTCTTTGTGGGAAGACGATGAGGTAGGAGCAGGACACAACGAAAAGAATCAGTTTATTACAAAATCCAAACCAGTAATTGTAGATAGTAAGGAAAATGCACGTTGCGATTTTATGCTATTCCCTATATACATGAAATTGGCACAATTGCAAGAAGATGATGATAGTCTACATGAATATTATATTTTGGTAGAATATGATAATAGTAAAAAAGCATCAAACAATATAAATGTAATAAACCTAGAGCGTAGGGTTTCCGATAAACCGAAAGCTCCAGTTGTAGATTCTGTAAAACATTCATCCAAAGTAGATTCTACAATAAATAAAGCAGATAGTAAAGGAATAATAAAAAGAATATATTTTGATGACAAGAATTACAGAAGATATATTTCCAAAACGGAACATTCAGATAAAATAGAAGTTATAGTTGAGGGAGAGAATTTGTTTAATGAAGAAATAACAATAAATATCTGGAAAATCCGACCAAAACTTGGAGTAGGTTTTGTACCATTGGGAGATGATAAAGCTGATTTCGAATTATTGTTTAGTGAAGAGAGATTAGCTTTTAAAGATAATAACACAGGAATATACGCATTTGATTTAGTAACCAAGACAGGAGAAAATTCTAATCATAACCCTTTATTTTGTTTTACTTATGAAATATTTGCGGAAGTTATCTACAACAAAATAAGCAAAAAATCACAAATGCTTACCACACAATTGTGTGCCAAACCAATACCTCCAGAGAATGCTATATCTCCTGCCTTTGAAAGTGATACTTCTAAAAAAGAGAATAAAAGTAGTTGTGTTTGTAAACAATATGATTTAATTTGGGGAAACAAGGTTTCTTGTGAATTTAGGAAAAAAGTTGTTGAGATTGCTAAAGAATTGTGGGGAGAAAGCCAAAAAGTAAAAATGGCTAATGAATTGATGATTTGTATGGCACTAGAAACAGGAAAAAGATTTACAGCGGATTATGGTTATCCTAATAGTGCAACAGGTCTTATACAATTTACAGATACTGCTGTTGCAGATATGAACAGGACAGGCTATAACGGAGGAAATAAAATTACGAAAGAAGATTTAGCAAATTTAACAGCAGTACAACAATTGACTTATGTAAAGCTTTATTTTGATATGTGGAAAACTCATTATAAAAAAATAATAAATAACTCTTTGGATATGTATTTAACCATTTGGTGTCCTGCTGCAACGGGTAAATCAGATGATTATGTTTGTTATAGTAAAGAAAGAGATATACAAAATAATGTAAGACATTACGAGAGTAATAAAAGTATAGAATATGAATATTATGATGAAAAGGAACTAATAATAGAAAATAGATTAAAAAAAGATAAATCTTTGGCTAATGGTAAGATAGAAAAAAAGGATTTGAAACCAAGATTTAGATATTGGACTGTCTTAGGAGAAAATAATAAGGTTAAATCTTTTACATGTCAAACAGTAGTGGTTAAGAAAGAAGAAAAAAATAAAGTAGAATGTAGTAAATGTAATGAAAATCATTATGACTTAACAGCTAAAGTGGAATGGCAAACTCAATTTGATTCTAAATGGGGAGATAAAAAAAAGCAAAATGTTGCTTGTAAAAAAACGTGTGATGATATTTTAAATAAAATAGGTTTAGCCAGTACATCAAAAGATGAAAAAGATATATTTCAAATTGCATTAGAAAATAATACTCATACAAAACTTATTATTAACAAAGAAAATAGTAAGAAAGGAATAAGTTATATGAATATGGAGTTAGAAAAAGGTAATCCTCTGCAACTTGGAGTGGATCATAAATTAGGATATGGATATAATGAAGGTACAACAGACCATTTTATCGTTATTATTGGTAAGGGGTGTGAAAATGGTAAAATTTATTATAGATTTTATGATGTAGGAACTGTCCATAAAGACAAAGGAGCAAGTGATGATAATCGATTATATCTTGATAAATCAGATTATTCATTAAAAGGAAAAACAGTTTATAATGGACATTTTTATACAGTAACTCAAATAAGAAAAAATAAGAAAAAATGAAATATTTTAAATTAATACTAATTATTTTTATAATACATTCTTGTCAAGGGCAGAATGAAAAGTCTATATTAGGAACAACGTGGTATGAAGTTAAAAAGAATGGTAATGACTATTATATTATAGATTGTGGATATAATAATGAATCTTTCAAGATAAAAAATGATTCTATTTATGATTATGGAATAATGGAAGATAGCTCATTTAAAATTTATAAAATTGTTGAAAATAAAAATAATTTAATATCTGTATATATTAACAAAGATGAAAAATATGATATTTCTTGGTTTAATAAAGAAAAAAGTATTATAAAAAGAACAGGAAGTTTAGATGGAGATTTGGTGAAATATTATGTCAATAAAAAGAATCTTAATAAAATTGAAGTAATAAAAGGTAATAGTGAAAACTGTATAACCTTTGAGGATGAAGATGATTATAATAATCTAACTAAAAAATGGCAAGGGATTTATTACTATGATCCTTTTGATAGTAAAGATTCTATAGGATCTTATTATATAGATATAGATGAAAATAAAACTAATTATGGTTATAGCGGAGGGGATGGACATTTTTTATACAAATCATTAGATTTAATCCAAAACAAAGATACTCTATATATAAAAAATTCTTCATCTATTTTAGCAAAATTATATAAGAAAAATAATCAATTTTTAGTAGAAAGTAATTTAATTCAAGATAGAAAATCTAAGAATAATAATACATCCGGAATATTTGCATTTAAATATGCAAAATCTGCATCAGAAGTACCTGATGATAAATAATAAAATTTTGTTTTCCGAAAAACTAATTTAGCCAATAATAACAACTTTACAAGATTGTTATTATTGGCTATTTTCAAACTTATATTTTGCGTTAGGGATTGTCGTGTAAATCCTTTTCTGATTGGATTCATTTCGAGAGCCTCAATGCCCAATTAGAAAAGATTGTAACAGAAAGCCCGCTCGAACGCCCAAATAAATTTTTTAGAAAAGCAGAATTTCTAAAAAAGAGAATGATAGTATTAGTTGTCCGAATTGTAATAAGGATATAACTTTAGAAGAGTTGAAAGGAGTTTATAAAGATGCTACAAATGAAAGATTAAAAGAATTAGCTAAGTATCTTAATAAATATAGAAAATTATACAAATTGGATACTTGTGCAAGGAAGGCTCATTTTTTTGCACAAAGTATACAAGAAACAGGCTCGGATTTGGAATCTGGGCTTAGAGGAGAAAGTTTTGATTATTATAAAGATAATTTAGCAGCAGCAGGTTTAAATGCTTTTACAACAGATGAAGGAAAAACAATAGCACAAAAATATGGAAGAAAAGTTGTAAAAGGATTAGTGCTATCGGAAACTAACCAAATAATATTAGCTAATTACGCTTACGGCTCTCACTATACGACAGGGAAAAATTTTAAAAACACAGGAGCGAATGATGGTTGGAATTTTAGAGGACGTGGTTTATTACAAATAACAGGACGTAGTAATTATAAAGTTATACAGGATACAATAAACAAAATAAGTTCTGGTTCTGGTATAGATATTTATAAGAAATATGATAACCCCAATAATGCAATTAGCATAGCAAATGGTTATATGACTATGGAAGAAGCCGTTTTGACGGGGTTAGCCGATTGGTATAAAGACAAAATGTATGCGCAAGCCGACAGAACAGGAACTATGGAGGATAATAAGGTTGTGGATTTAATAGTTGATATTATTAATAAACATACAGACTCTAGATCTATAAGGAGAAATCATTACCAAAAAACGAAAGTTACTTTTTTGGTAGATAGTTGTAAAAATATTTTTAAGGAAGAGAAGAAAAGTAAGCCTAATGGAAAATGGCACGATCCTGTGGATAATCCTATGTGTACATTATATATGCAAAGTGGTGGTGGTGGAGAAGCAGGTAAACATTGGGGATTATTTGGTAAAACAAGAAATAGGTCAAATCATTCAGGTTTAGATTTATTTGCAAAAACAGGAACAAATATTTATGCCTGTGTAGATGGTACAGTTTTTCATAGATGTTCACATAAAGGTTATGGAAATACAATTACCATAAAAGTAAAAGATCCAAAAGCTTTTATGAAAAGAAAGTTAAATTATATTTTGCAGTATAAGGAAGTAGGAGAAATAGAACAAGGAAAAAGTTGGACTGAAAATGGAGATATTTTTCTCTTTTATGCTCATTTAGATTTTGTTAATGAATATACTTATGGACAAGAAGTTAAATGCGGAGATATTTTAGGTGCAACAGGTCGTTCCGGAGTAGTTGGAGGTACTACAGCTCCTCATCTTCATTTTGAAATCTTTTGTAAATATGAAATGGGTGTAGGTACTCAACATAGAATAAACCCAGCTTTTTTTGTTAAATACAAAGGTTATAAAGAACAGAGTCAAGATGAAAAAAAGAAACAAGAGAAAGAAAAAAATAGAGGAAAAATCAATGAGGTGAATGGTAAGAAAAGTCTTACACATTATAATCAATCAGAGTTTCAAAAATAAAAGGATGAAAAATATTATATTATTAAGTTTATTATTTCTAATAAGTTGTAATGGACAAGAGAAAGAAAAAAATAAAACCTACGCGTATAAAAGTGATCAATCAGAAAATAATTATAATATTATAGATAATAAAGCTAAAGTTATACCTTCTAGTGACCAATTGATAATTATAAAGTTCAGTGAGTTGAATTTTTTATCTTTAATTTCTTTTCCAAATCCAGAAAGGTCTTTTTTAGAGATAAAAAATCAGTACTTAAATGTAGATTTGGGACAAATAACAGAATATGGAGATAAGCCTACTATTATAAAAACAAAAGAGATTTTAATTTTTGAAAAAAATGGTGATTATATAATTTTGATACCTACAATTTCAGAAGAATTTCCCTTATTTCAAATGTATGGTATAAGCACAACACATGAATTTAAGAATTATGGTAATTATACATATAGTTATGAGGATGTAAAAAAATTAGGGATAACCTTTGATAAAGTGCAGTATATGGTAAGAAATCTAAATAATACACCTAGGATTTATGCTTTGGTAGGTAATAAAAGTATATTGCTTTCAAACTATGAAGAGTCTTATTTAACTGAACCAATTACTGATTTAGAAAAATACGTAATAAAACAAAATAAAGTACCGTTAGCTAATGATTTTTCTTTATTGGAAAAAGTAATGCAGGATAATATAACAACTCCAGAAATGGTTATAGATTATTTAGTCTTTACGAAAGATAATAAAGGAAATTTAGAGATTAATACAGAAATATTAGATTATATCTCAAAAACTACTACTAAGGAAAATAGTAGCTATTTATTTGCTTTAGAAAACTACGGACAAAAAAGTAGATCTAGTCTTGGTTGGAGTATAGATGAATTTGCAGAAATACGTGGTTATATATTTAATACGAGTTATCCTTTGAGAAGAAAATATTGGTCAGATAAATACGAAGAATGGTACAATGGAGAACCTAAATATATTTTTGGAGATAGTGATAGTTGGCGGGATAATGATTATTATGGTTTACCTCATTTAAAAGAATATGTAAAAGATTTTATAGTGACATATTGGTAATAATAAATATATAGTTAATGATAAATGTTCATTACAGTTTTATAGCCAATAATAGCAATCTTGTAAAGTTGTTATTATTGGCTATTTTTAAAATGGAATATTGCGTTAGGGATTGCCGTGTAAATCCTTTTACAAACCGATGGCTGAGCGTAGCCGAAGTCTGTGTTTGTAAAAGATTGCAACATAAAGCCCGCTCGAACGGCCAAATAATTTTTTTAGAAAAGCAGAATTTCTAAAAAAAGAGAATGATAGTAGTAGTTGTGTTTGTAAACAATATGATTTAATTTGGAGAAACAAGGTTTCTTGTGAATTTAGGAAAAAAGTTGTTGAGATTGCTAAAGA
>DJDD01000042.1:9285-12665 GCA_002430925.1 Flavobacteriales bacterium UBA5933 | reverse complement strand
GAATTTACTATTAGATTCTATTAAAAAAGAAGTGAAAATTATTTTTTTAGATCAAATTTATTAAAAGTACTTTCCCTATCTATTTTTTCTTCTCGTAATAATTTGAATTTTTTATTCCATAAAATAATCATTTGAGCACTCAATCCAGAAAATTGAGTCATGTGTTTCATTGTATAAATGTACATAAGTAGAGATTTTTAATTGAGACTGCAAATTTAGTAATTTTATTCCTAACGTATTATATCTTTTTGTGTTAATACTTCAATTACTAATTACGATATAAAATAATAAGCATTATCAAAGTTTATTAATAATGCTTATTATAAAATTATTAATAAATAATTTTAGTCACCACTCAACATTCCACCTATAGCTGAATTTACAACTCCTAATACAACTCCAAACAATAAAGCATACCAGAATCCATCAACGTGGAAACTATCACCCATAACAGCACTCGCTAAAAGTATTATAATAGCTGTAATAACTAATGAGAATAATCCAAGAGTTAAGAATGTTATAGGAAAACTTAAAAATTCTAAAATAGGTCTAATAAATGCATTTAATAAACCAATTACAATGGCAACTATAATTGCCGAACCATAACCATTAATAGATACTCCTGGTAAAACAGATGCTAAACCAAAAACTATTAAAGCTGATACTAATAAATTAATAATAAATCCCATAATTTTTATTTTTTTAGATTGTTAATACATTATATAGAGCAAATTTTTTGCCAAAAATTAATCCATAAAAAAAGCTCAGAGAATCTGAGCTTTATATTTATTGTTTTTTCTAGATATTAGAAAGGCATTCCTGGAATGTTAGGTAAATTGTCTTGAGCAGTTTTTTTAGCTTTTTCAATTGCATCAGTCTTTACTTCATCTAATGCTTTATTTAAAGTCATCACTAACAAATCTTCGATTTCCTCTTTTTCCATTCCTTCAGCTAATTCAATATCTTTTATTGTAGCTAGTTTAGACATTGTGATTTTCACCTTACCATCTGTAGATGCTGTTGTAAAGATTTCACTATCTAATTCGTTTTTTAAATCAGAGAATTTTTCTTTAAATGAATTAATTTTTCCCATCATTCCCATGATGTCTCCAAAATTTCCAAACATTTGTTTATTTTTTTATAATTAATTTATTCGTGTAATTTTTTCCAGATCAAATCTTTTAGCTCTTTAATTCCTTTACCAGAAACAGATGATATAAATATTGTATCAATATCTTTAGGTAATTGAGCTTTTATTTCTTCTTCCAATTCATCATCTAACATATCAGATTTCGAGATTGCTAAAATTCTTCCCTTATCTAATAATTCAGGATTAAATTTTTGAAGTTCATTCAATAAAATATTATATTCTTTCGCATAATCTTCAGCATCAGCAGGAATTAAAAATAATAAATTTGAATTTCTCTCGATATGTCTTAAAAATCGATGACCAAGACCTTTTCCTTCTGCAGCACCTTCAATTATACCAGGAATATCTGCCATAATAAATGATTGGTGATTACGGTATTCTACAATTCCTAAATTAGGCGTTAAGGTTGTAAAAGCATAATCTGCAATTTTTGGTTTAGCAGCAGAAACAGCAGAAAGTAGAGTAGATTTACCTGCATTAGGAAATCCTACAAGACCTACATCAGCTAATATTTTTAACTCTAATGTAAATTGTCCTTCAACTCCATCCAAACCTGGTTGAGCATAACGAGGCGTTTGACGAGTTGCAGAACGAAAATGCCAGTTTCCTAATCCTCCTTTACCACCTTGAGCAATGATTAGTTCTTGTCCATTTTCTGTAATTTCTCCAATTATATTACCTTCTTCATCTTTTGCGATAGTTCCAATAGGAACATCTAAAATTATATCTTCTCCATCAGCACCAGTAGATCTAGATTTTCCTCCACGACCACCGTTTTGAGCTCTGAAGTGTTTTTTAAAACGAAACTCTAATAAAGTCCATAAATTCGAATTTCCGACAAGAGTAATATTTCCTCCTCGTCCTCCATCTCCACCATCTGGACCTCCTTTATCGATATATTTTTCGCGATGCAAACTTGCTGAACCCGCACCTCCGTGTCCGGCTCTACAATTTATTTTTACGTAGTCAACAAAATTTGATTGCATATTTTTTTAATTTTATAATAGTTTGCAAAAGTACAATTTATAAAGATTATTACGAAATCTTATTGATATTTGTTTTTATTGAAAATAATTATCTATAATTTATTTAAAGAAATTACCAACATTTACTTCTGATAATTCAATTGATGTCGTTGGTATTCCATAACTAATTAATCGATCTATTAATCCCTCGAGTTCAATGCTATCAGTTAATATACATTCGGTTAACAAACAATATTCACCAGTAATTCTTTTACAACTAATTATTTCTGGAAATTTATCTAGATTTGTGATAAATGCTTTGAATTCATCATTTTTAAATTTTAAAAATATGATGACTTTTAAATTGTAACCTATTTTTTTATAATTAATATCAACACTAAACTTCTTAATAACCTCATCTTCCACTAAAGTTAAGATTCTTTCTTTAGTAGCTGATTGAGATAAACCAATAATCCTACCAATCTCTGCATAACTTAAACGAGAATTATCACTTAAAATTTTCAAAATTTTATAATCAAAATGATCTAAAGCTGTTTTCATTGTTTATACTAGTAAATAAACTTATTTTTATTAAAAATACATTATTATTCAATTAAATCAATTTAAGGAAGTAATTTTTTTCGTGGAAATTTGATAAAAATAAATCAATGAAAAGAATAAATATTTCAGACAATGGATCAACAATGTTCGAAAAAATGATTGGACATAATAATCATATTTTAAAAAAATGGAATGATTTAGATGAAGTACTATGGAAAGAAACTTCTTTGGATAAAAATCTATTAGAACAAATACGAAGAACGTTAGCTTTTGAAAATAAATGCGAATACTGCATGGTAAAAGCTGGGAAACCCGATTATGATGTAAATGATATAAAAACTTCTGTGGTTTGTGGATTTGCAGAATTATTTTGTAAAGATCATTTCTCAATTTCTGAAAAACATTTTGAAATTTTAAAAGAATTTTTATCAGATAAGGAAATATCAGAACTATGCACATTTATTGCATTTATACAAGCTTCTCAAAAACTTGGTAAAATTTTTAATTTATCTGAAAATGATCAGAAAAACGCAGTGATAAAATTAAAAGATATTGAAAATGTTTAATCTTTTAATCAAAATATTGTAATGAAATATCTATTTGGTTTTATAGAAGAACTTTAAAAATTTTTGATGTTATTTATATAATCTATATGCTTAATCATTCTCAGCTATATTTTTCAATAATTTGCAATAGTGATTGAA
>DJDD01000042.1:0-9144 GCA_002430925.1 Flavobacteriales bacterium UBA5933 | reverse complement strand
CATCCTTTTTAGATTGGGTATTTGACTTCTTTGAATAATCAATTATAAATACCCTATCTGAAAAGATATAGCGAAAAAGCACGACCCGAAGGGATTGCCCAAACTAAAAAATTAAACAAGTTTATTTTATAAAAAAATAAGCCCCTTAAAAAGGAGCTTAATTTTTTATGCAACATTATTAATATATTCTTCTTCTAGAATTTGATCTACAATTTTTTCAACTTGGTCAATATGTTCTTTCAATAACTTATTATTCTGTATTTGTTCTATTTCATAGAATTTTACAGAATTTTTATTGTTATTTAATTTTGTATAGAATTTTCTAAGTTTTGCTCTATTAAATAAGTGCTCCTCTTTTACATAAATAACATGTATTTTAGATTTTATATATTGTGTAATTTCTAAAATATCTGTTCTATGTCTAGATATATCAATAGAGTAAAATAGAGATTTTAAATATTCATTTTTTGCAACTGGCTCCTCAATTATCCAATCTTGTGTTTTAGGGCTAGAAGCTATAGGAATAATATTTAAGACTTTGTTTGGAAATAAACATGCCATTTCCCAAGCAATTCCTCCTCCTAAATCAGCACCTATAATTGCAAATACCTCATTTATTTCTAATTCAAATAATGTTAGCCAAAATAATACTGCAACGTCTCTTGCTGTGATACGATCAAAAGGTAAATAATCATAATTTATTACTTTGGAAACTTCATTACCCGGAATATCAATTGTAATAACGGTATATTCGTTTAAATCGATAGCTTTGTTTTTCCCCATAACACCATCCCAATGGTAGGCACTATCAGAGTCTCCCAATAAAGAATGATTAATTAATATAACTGGAGCTGTTCCTAATGGTTGGCCAAATACTTGATAAGTAACTGAAACTTTACTTATAATTGTGTTATCCTCTAATGGCCAAATGGGCACTTGTAGTTGTTTTAAATTTTGCATAACTATGTAATTTTTGGTTGATGGTAATTTTATTATTTGTTCAAAAAAAAATCCCTATCGAAATTTTCGACAGGGAACTTATCAATTAAAAAATAAATATGATTTATTATATTAATGTATAATATTCCCTAGCCTGAACTTACAAACCTGTTGACGACGAGTAGAGATATTAAAATACATTTTTTTCATTTTTTAATTGCTTGTACATCAAATTTATAAAAAATAAATTAACTTATTATCAAAAAAAAACATAAATTTTTTAAAAAAATTTTATAAATATCAATTTAGTTATATATTTGTCTAGTATTTCGAACCGAAAAACGGTACCAACCGAGAGTAGTCTCCACGGTGGTAAAATAATACGGGAATCAATCCAAACAAAACGTTTCTCCCCTATTCATCGAAATACAATAATTGTTTAATCAAATAAATATTTATTGTATGTCACAAAACATTTCAGAGTTAAATTTAACATCAATTACTAATGAAAAATTAGTTCATTTCATTAATTATCAATTACCAATCACGAATAAGGATTTAAAAAGTCTACTTTTAAAAGAGTTTCAAAATAGGAATTTAGAGTATAGACACCTTTATAATTCTCAATCAAATGAATTAAATATTAAAAATTCTTTATACTTAATTGATAATTGTCTTTTTGAAAAAAATATTCCAAAACCACCATTAGTTGGTAATTTTTATCCAATAGTAAGAAGATTGAAAAACTTTTTACTTACAAGTGAAGAATTAAAAGGAAAGAAAATAAAGACATTTGATTATATTTTTGATCAATTATTTTTAGATGATGATTTAATAGAAATCATTACAGAAGATAAAATTTCTGATTTAAACGAAAATGATGTTTTTATAACTTTTAAAAATAAGTTTCAACATTTCCCTAATCAAAATATATTAAAAAGAATTACTTTAAAAAGTTCTATTATAGTTATAGATAAAGACAAATATTATAAAGGATATAAAAAGATATCTATTTATAAAAATAACTCTATTATTAAGGAATTTGATTTAGCTTAAATAAAAAAAGAACCATTTATTTTATAAATGGTTCTTTTTTGTATATGATTAATGATTAAAATTTTAGAAAGAATGATATTTAAAATCGTGATTATTTTTTATTGTTTTCACTGATTCATAAATTAATTCAATTACATTTTTAACATCTGCTTGATGAACCATTTCTACAGTTGTATGCATATATCTAAGAGGTAAAGAAATTAATGCAGAAGGCACACCTCCATTACTATACGCGAATGCATCTGTATCTGTTCCTGTTACACGAGAACTAGCTGCTCTCTGAAAAGGAATATTATTTTTTTGAGCACAATCAATAATCAATTCTCTTAAGTTATTTTGTACAGCAGGTGCATAATAAATTACTGGACCATCACCACATTTTTGTTCCCCTTCTTTTGATTTAGTAATCATAGGAGTTGTAGTGTCATGTGTAACATCTGTAACAATTGCAACATTAGGTTTTATAGTTTGAGTAATCATTTCTGCACCACGTAAACCTATTTCTTCTTGTACAGCATTAACTATGTATAATCCAAAATCTAATTTATCTTTATTTTCTGCAATTTTACGAGCGACTTCAGCAATCATAAAACCTCCCATTCTATTATCAATAGCACGGCAAACAAAATAACGTTCATTTAATGTAAAAAACTCATCAGGATAAGTTATAACACACCCTACATGAATTCCAAGTTCTAAAACTTCTTCTTTTGAAGTACAACCAGTGTCTATCCAAATTTTATCAGGAGTTGGAGCTTCCTCTTTTGCTCCCTGACGTAAATGAATTGCAGGCCATCCAAATACACCTTTTACAATTCCCTTTTTTGTATGAATACTTACTATTTTAGATGGAGCTATCATATGATCAGAACCACCATTTCTAATAACATAAATTAAACCATCATCAGAAATATAATTTACAAACCAAGATATTTCATCTGCGTGTGCTTCTATAACAACTTTATATTTAGCTTCTGGATTAATAACACCGTAAGCAGATCCATAATTATCCGTTTTTACTTCATCAACATAAGGTTTAATGTAATCTATCCAAACTTTTTGTCCAGCACTCTCAAATCCTGTTGGAGAAGCCGTGTTCAAATATTCTTTTAAAAAACCTAAAGATTGATTGTCAAATAAATTATTTTTAGTCATTTTTTTATTATTTAATAACAAATGTACTAATTTTAGAAACAGTTCTTAATAAACTTGAACACATGAAATATTACAATTTTTGTATCATTATACTATTTATTTTATTTTTTTCTCCAAGTACAAATGCTCAAATATTTGGATTTGATCTAGGGGGTAAAAATTCAAAACAAGAAGTGAAGCATGATTCTACAAGTTTAGATGAATTTACTTTTAATCCAGAAGATACTATACATCTTAATGAATCAAATTTTTATACAGTTAAGCTAAAAACTGATATGGAAAAAAAATATTACTTATGGTTAAGAAAACGTGTTCGTGATGTTTGGCCATATGTAAGGACAGCTGTTCGTGAATATAATCATGTAACAGATACTATACAAACAATGGATAAAAGAAGAGAACAAAGAAAATTTATTCGTAGTAGACAAAGAGAGTTAGCTGATAAGTTCGAAAAAGAATTAAAGAGCATGTCTATTTCTAGAGGACAAATTCTTACAAAGCTAATTTATAAAGAAACAGATAAAACAACCTTTGAAATAATTAAGGAATTACGTGGTGGATTTAATGCGTTTTTATATCAAGTGGCAAGTGGAGCTTTTGATATAAATCTTAAACAAACATTTGATCCAAAAAAAACTAGAGAAGACCTATATATTATTGTTATTTTACAAAGAGATTTTGCCCATGGAGTATTAAAACCCATTGACGAGGACTAACAAGAATTGGTTTGTAATTTTATTAATTATATTTTTTCACTATATTTGATTTTAATAAAAGGGAAAAAGTGCAAAAAAACATAAAACGAATCGGTGTTTTAACCTCTGGGGGAGATGCACCAGGCATGAATGCTGCTCTACGCGCAGTAGTCAGAGCATGTAAATATTATGATATAAAATCGATAGGAATTCGTCAAGGATATGAAGGTTTAATCAATAATG
Organism: Flavobacteriales bacterium UBA5933; assembly: GCA_002430925.1. Lineage (GTDB taxonomy): Bacteria > Bacteroidota > Bacteroidia > Flavobacteriales > Weeksellaceae > Empedobacter. The sequence goes on along the minus strand of DJDD01000042.1, from coordinate 5,056 downwards.
ATATGATCGAACTTGGTCCTCGTTCCGTTAAAAATATAATTAATCAAGGAGGTACTATACTAAAGACTGCCCGCTCACAAGAATTTAGAACTCCGGAAGGAAGAGCTAAAGCTTATAAACACCTAAAAGAGAATGACATTGATGCACTTGTTGTTATTGGTGGAGATGGTTCTTTTACAGGAGCAAATATATTTCATAAAGAATATGGTGTACCATTTATAGGAGTTCCTGGAACAATTGATAATGATATTTTTGGAACTGACTTTACTATAGGTTATGATACTGCTCTTAATACTGTAGTAGAAGCAGTAGATAAATTAAGAGATACTGCTACATCACATGATCGTGTATTTTTTGTTGAAGTAATGGGTAGAGATGCAGGTTTTATTGCTTTAAATAGTGGTATAGCATCTGGAGCACAAGATATTTTAATTCCTGAACAACGTGATAGCGTAGAAAATTTATGTAAATCACTTGAAAGATCTGCAGAATCAGGTAAGAAATCTAGCATTGTAATCATTGCTGAAGGTGAAAGTCTTGGTGGTGTTTATGAAATTGCTAAACAAGTAAAAGAAATTCATCAAGAATACGATATCCGTGTAACTGTACTAGGACACATTCAGCGTGGTGGTTCTCCTACATGCCATGATCGTGTACTTGCAAGTCGATTTGGTATTGCTGCTGTTGAAGGTTTATTGGAAGGTAAAACAAATTTAATGGCTGGAATTCGTTCTAGTAAAATTGTTTTTACACCAATCGATGAAGCGATTAAAAAGCACAACGAAATCGATACAGAACTAATAAAAGTTGCTAATATTTTAGCAATTTAATCAAAATTAAATATAAAGGGAAAAATTATATATTATGTCAAAAATTAAAATTGGAATCAATGGATTCGGGAGAATTGGTAGCTTAGTATTTGGAGTTGCTATCAAAAGAAAAGATATCGAAATTGTTGGAATTAACGACCTTGTAGATGTTGATTACTTAGCTTACATGTTAAAATATGACTCTGTACATGGAAAATTTGAAGGTGAAGTAAAAGTAGAGAATGGTCATTTAATTGTTGATGGACAAAAAATTAGAGTTACTGCAGAAAAAGATCCTGCTAACTTAAAATGGGATGAAGTTGGAGCTGAAATCGTAGTTGAAGCTACTGGTTTATTCTTAACGAAAGAAACTGCTGGTAAACACATTGAAGCTGGTGCTAAAAAAGTTGTTTTAACTGGACCTTCTAAAGATGATACTCCTATGTTTGTTATGGGAGTTAACAATGATAAAATTACTGCTGCTGATACTATCGTTTCTAATGCTTCTTGTACTACAAATGCATTAGCTCCTTTAGCAAAAGTTATCCACGAAAACTTCGGAATTGTTGAAGCTTTAATGACAACTATTCACGCAACTACAGCTACACAAAAAACTGTAGATGGACCATCTGCTAAAGATTGGAGAGGTGGAAGAAGTGCTTTAGTAAATATCATTCCTTCTTCAACTGGTGCTGCTAAAGCTGTAGGTAAAGTTATTCCTGAATTAAATGGAAAATTAACTGGAATGTCTTTCCGTGTACCAACTGCTGATGTTTCTGTTGTTGATTTAACAGTTAAATTAGAAAAAGAAACTAATTACGATGAAATCAAAAAAGTTATTCACGATGCAGCAGAAGGAGAATTAAAAGGAATTTTAGGATATACTGAAGATCCTTTAGTATCTCAAGACTTTGTAGGTGATACAAGAACTTCTATTTTTGATGCAGAAGCTGGAATCATGTTAAATCCTACTTTTGTTAAATTAGTTACTTGGTATGACAATGAAATCGGATATTCTAACAAAGTTGTAGACCTTGTAGAATACGTTTCAAAAGTATAAAAAATACAATTTAGTTTATTTTATTAAAGCCTTTCTGTAATGGAAAGGCTTTTTTATTAACAATAATATAAAAATTAAGAATTTATTAAGATATATTTTGTTAATTTTTGTGAAAACAAATTTTAGTTTGTTACATTTGTTATAAATCTAAAGCCTATAGTAAATATCTACTTTAAAAAACTAAAAATACCCAACTATGAATTACGATAATGACTCAGTGCTTATCAAAAATTATATTGATGGTGATGAAAAATCACTAGAAATTTTAATAAAAAAATATAAAAATAGAGTTTTCAGTTTTATATATTCAAAGGTTTTAGAAAAAGACATTACTGAAGATATTTTTCAAGATACATTTATAAAAGTAATCCTTACTTTAAAAGGTGGCGGATACAATGAAGAAGGTAAATTTCTTCCTTGGGTTATGCGTATTGCCCATAATTTGACCATTGATTATTTTCGTCTTAATAAAAAATCACCAACAGTAAGAGAATCAAATAATTCTGATAGTGATTATAGTATATTTGATTTTATTGGAATTTGTGACGAATGCTCTGAAACTATTTTGATTAAAAATCAAATCAACAAGGATTTAATTAAAATGATTGATCAACTTCCGGATGATCAAAAAGAGGTACTTGAACTACGAATTTTTAAAGAACTTAGCTTTAAAGAAATTGCAGAAGAAACAAATGTTAGCATTAATACAGCTTTAGGAAGAATGCGTTATGCAATTATCAACCTAAGGAAAGTCATTGAAAATAATAACATTACTTTAACAGTTGATTAAAAAATATTTATCATATAATAACGTTATCCTATAAAATAAGATTATATGATTGAAGTTTACTCTGAAAAATTAGAACCAAAACAATCTACAATTGAAAAATTATTATTGTTTTCGAAATCTATTTCAACTGTTAAGTCAGAAGAACTAAAGACTAAATTGATTATAAATTTGAATTAATTTAAATCACTTTCATTTTCAAATAAAAAAACGCCTAAAATAATTTATTTTAGGCGTATTTTCTATCGCATATTTTATTTATTTTTCCACAAAAGTAGATTGTATAAATAATTCATCTTTCTGCGTTTGATCAATTGGTGCAGGTGCATCAATCATTACATCTCTACCCGAATTATTTTTAGGGAAAGCAATGTAATCACGTATTGTTTCAGAACCATCTAAAATAGAAACAAATCTATCAAAACCAAATGCTAAACCTCCATGTGGTGGCGCACCATATTTAAATGCATTCATTAAGAATCCAAACTGTGTTTCTGCTTGTTCAGGAGTAAATCCTAACAATTCGAACATTCTTGCCTGAATAGCTTTATCGTAAATACGAATAGAACCTCCACCAATTTCATTACCATTTAAAACTAAATCATAAGCATTAGCACGAACTTCTCCAGGATTAGATGTTATTAATTCCATATCTTCTGGTTTAGGAGAAGTAAACGGATGGTGCATTGCATGGTAACGCTCAGTTTCTTCATCCCATTCTAATAAAGGAAAGTCTATAACCCAAAGTGGCGCAAATTCTTCTGGTTTTCTTAAACCTAAACGCTCTGCAATTTCCATTCTTAAAGCTGATAATTGTGCACGAACTTTATTCGTATTGCCAGACATTACCAATAAAAGATCTCCAGCCTTAGCATTCATACGTTTTGCCCATTCAGCTAAATCCTCCTGAGAGTAGAATTTATCAACTGATGATTTATACGTACCATCTTCGTTACAACGAACCCAAACCAATCCGCTTGCACCAATTTGTGGACGCTGAACCCATTCTATTAATTTATCAATTTCTTTACGTGTGTAAGAATTACATCCTTCAGCAGCAATACCAACAATTAATTCTTGATCATCAAAAATCTTAAAATCATGTCCTTTTGCTAAATCTGTAATTTCACCAAATTCCATCCCAAATCTAATATCTGGTTTATCATTTCCAAAACGACGCATTGCTTCAGCAAACGTTATTCTTGGAAAATTACCAAATTCTAAACCTTTAAATGTTTTTAATAAATGTTTCGCTAAACCTTCAAAAACATTCATAATATCTTCTTGTTCAACAAAAGACATTTCACAGTCTATTTGCGTAAACTCTGGCTGACGGTCTGCACGTAAATCCTCATCACGGAAACATTTCACGATTTGAAAATAACGGTCTAAACCTCCTACCATTAACAATTGTTTGAATGTTTGTGGAGATTGTGGTAAAGCGTAAAACTCACCCGGATTCATACGAGAAGGAACAACAAAATCACGTGCACCTTCTGGTGTAGATTTTATTAAAACAGGTGTTTCTACCTCAACAAATTCTTGTGCGTCTAAATATTTTCTTACTTCTTGTGCAACTTTAGAACGGAAAATCAATTTTTCCTTAACTGGGTTACGACGAATATCCAAATAACGATATTTCATTCTTATGTCTTCTCCCCCATCCGTATTATCTTCAATCGTAAAAGGTGGCAAAGCAGACTCATTAAGAATTGTAATATCTTCTGCTAATATTTCTATATCTCCTGTTGGAATATTTGGATTCTTAGATGCTCTTTCAATAACAGTTCCTTTCACCTGAATTACAAACTCACGTCCTAAATTACGTGCAGTTTCAAATAATTCTTTAGAAGAACGTTCCTCATCTAAGATAATTTGCGTGATTCCGTATCGGTCACGTAAATCAATCCACATCATAAAACCTTTGTCACGTAGTGTTGAAACCCAACCGCTTAATGTTACTTGTTCATTAATATTGGCCTGAGTTAATTCACCACAAGTATGTGTTCTAAACATTTATCGTAAAATTTATAACACAAAGGTAAAGCTTTAGAACGAAATAAAGAAGGTTAAGAATTATTTTGAAAAATAATTTAGTTTTGGGCAAACCCTTCGGGACACGCTTTCTCGCTCCCAATCTTTTTACTCCACTAAATCGCTACGTAAAAAGGATTTCCACTTCAATCGTTTTTCCTATGCAGATAATTTATAAAATAAATAAAAAGTATTTTCTTAATAATCCTGAATATCATTCTGAGCTCGTCAAAGAATTTTAATCATTTCAGATAATATTTATAAACTACAATATTTCGATAAACTCTAAAAAAAAGAAAAATGAATAAAGTATTTCTGTCTTAGATTTCGATACAATTTTCTACGAAAATCACTCTATCTGACAGA
>DJDD01000015.1 GCA_002430925.1 Flavobacteriales bacterium UBA5933 | reverse complement strand
TAAATTTAATAAAAAAACAAAAGCAAACAGCTTTTGGCGGAAGAAAAGGCGAGAAGTTCAAATTTAGACTTAATCCTACATTTTGCCAAGCCATTGTTATCCGTAGGCGTTTTCATTCTGTGCTAATTTTATGTAAATAAATTATTTCAATATCATTATTTACAGAAAAAACCGTCATAATTTCTTCTTTTTTAACAACTATATCTATTATTGCTCCTTTTCCTTTTTCAACTTCATTTTTATCAAAATAGACATAGTTTTTAGCAGTTTCTTCGCACAAACTCCAACTTATTCCAAAATCTTTTGAATCGAATTCTACTTGACTTATTCCTCTGTAGATTTTGAAGTTATTAGGTAATTCATCATAATATTTTTTTTCATTTTCGTGCATTTCTTCAATAAAATTTATTCTATTTACTTTGATACATTTTAAAAAAGATTTTAGATTAAATTTTAGTTCACTTTCATTAATTTGTTTAAAGATATTGTCAGAAGAACAATATGCTTCCCTAAAAACTTTAAAGGCAATATTCATATCATTCTTTAGTGTTGCATCAAATAATGCAATAAAGATTTTAAATCTTTCATTTCTTCCAAAGTCATATAGAATTTGCTCTGCTTCTTTGTATGTCAATTTTCTGTTTTTAAGTAATGTGTGGATCTTAAGAATATTCATCTAAAATTATAAGTTTTTTATTGACGAAAGTTTTGAAACGCTTGCAGATAACGGAAAAAGTATTTGTGAAACGCGGGCTTGAATTGAGCTTTCGCTCAATTCAGACCGATACGTAGCCAAAGCTGTGAACCTTTTGATAAATTTAATAAAAAAACAAAAGCAAACAGCTTTTGGCAGATAAAAAGGAGAGAATCTCAATTGAGTACTTAACCCCAAATTTTGTCAAGATGATTGTTAGCTGCAGGTGTTTTTTTTAACTCATTAAATTGTATTCAAATTTTTCATTTTGAGTAACTTCATTTATTATTCTAATTCTTGAATAATTTAAATTTATTACATCTCCAACATGCAATGTTTTTATTAAATCAGTAAAAATATTCGAATACTTTATTGTTATAATTTTATCAAAAATAATATCTCTAACTTCAATTTTATTTTTCAAACTTAAAGTAATTATTTCAAAATCATCGGATAAATATTCTGGTTCGTGTGTATTTATGTTATCAAATGTATTATAAAATTGTAGTAATCTATTTTTAGATCCAAACCATTTTTTTGTCTCGAAATTATAATCTTCCCAAGTAATCTCAATTTCTAAATCATCTTTTAAAAGTTCACCAAAAAACTTTTTAAAGTATTTAGAACTGTTAATACCAACACTTTCTATATTTTCTATTAATTTGTGAGAGTCATCACTATCTAATAGTTCAAATGTTGACTCAAGTGAATTTTGAATTATACTATTTCCGAACAAATCAGGATTAGTTTTTGCTGAAATATAGAATATTGTAGAACCATGTCCTAAGGCTTCTAATCTTAAATCTAAATTTTCATTAAGGATTTTTTCAATTTTTTTGCCTCCCTTAGTACCATATTGTAAATACTGAGATGTTTTAAATATCGCATTTGCGAAAGAATCAGTGATCCCTCCAATTGATAAAAGAGGAAATGTTCCGTTTTTTGCAATTTCTCCAATTAGTCTTAATGCAATTACTTCTTTATTTCGTATTTCGTTAAATTTTCTAAGTTCTTCTTGAAGTATTCGGATTTCTAAATTAATACCATCTATTTCAGTTTGTAAAATAGGATTTTTGCTCTCAATTAAATCAAGAGTTAGTAGTTTAACTTTATTAGTTAAAAACTCGATATTATGTTTTATTTTATTAATATCCATATTCAAATTTAGCAATTCCTTTTAATTCCTCACTTCTTGAAAATCCAAACCAACCTCTCCAATAACTTCTTTGGTTTACATCATTATTTTCACACAAAAGTACATCTAAATTAAATCTAATTTTAGATAGACTTCTGTTAAAAAGACTGTTAATCATATTGATTTCATGTGGGGGTAATGAACTGAGATGAGTTTTATCGTAAATAATCAAAATATCAATATCTTCAGGTTCCTCCTTTTCTGTAGTGAAAGAACCATCAATCCAAATTTCAAATTTTGAATTTACATTTTTCAGCATTTCTAAAAACTTTAGAAAATTTTCAAATAATTCTTTGCGCTTATCATTATTTGGGAAATTAGTCACACAAATTTTATGAATTTCCTCAATTGTTATTGTATGAAAACCTGGTGTAAAAAGAGGTGGAAATTCTGGTTTTATCATTATACATTCTGTTTAGAACACTTGCAGCTAACGGTTAGGGACTTTGAGAAGTTGCGGAGAATTGAAGCGTTAAGTTTCAATTCAGGCGAAACGTAGCAAAAGCCACTTATATTTGCTAATATATTAAAAAAGCCAATATGATTGGCTTTTGCGGTATTTATCCTAAAACTTTTGTCGTGCCTCAAACCCGCAATTTAGTAAAATATATGTTATATGAGGTTATATCTTTCTAATATTTCTATATCACCAATGTGTATTCTTACATTTTCAATTATATCATTTCTATCGATATCAGAAATATTATCTCCTAATATAATTTTATTAAATGCTTCTTTAGGTAGTTTGATTTTTCTATCAGATATTGAAGCAACATGAGACCAAAAATTTTTAGTTCTATATTCATCTTCAAACTCCCAATCTTTTGTTTTACAATAAATTATGTTTCTTAAAGCTTCTGCAAAATTCATAAAGGGTTTAGGTAAAATTATTGGTAATTCGTCAACGTATTCAACTTTACCGCCACCGCTTAAAAATCTAAACATTTCCTTGTGTTATATCCAATACAAATCCCTTTACCATTATCTGCATATTTATTCCACATTTCATCATTGTTCCAATCTTCTGTTAAACTCAAAATACCATCGTGATCATAATATTCTTCAATTGTCTGATTCATCCATTCTTTAATTCTACTTTTGTCATTCAATGGTGAGTTTTTTGTCCAATGTCTTGAAAATTGACGATGTTCTTGTCTTGAAAAATTAGGATTTTCATTCTTTGAAGACCATAAATAGTATTGATAAATTTGTTCTTTAGTCAATAAATCAAATCTAGTAGGATTTACAATCTAATTGGTCTTCAAAAGTTTTTGCAGAAGCCATAAAAGCCTCTTTTTCAGTAATGAATCTTTTATGATATTCGTCTGACCAAGTTCTATATTTATAAATTATTTCGGGTAGTTCTAAATCGTTAAAGGATTTTTTTTCAATAGTAATTTTAGTTGTATCCTGCATAGAAAATTTCATATAATGTGATGAGTATTGGCGATAGTAACGGAATAGAAAGCCGAAACTTTGTTTTATGACTTAACCCACCATTGTGCCAAGCCCATGTTAGCAGCAGACTTATTCATTTTTAAATTTTAGTGAGGTATGATAAATATACGCTAATTCCTTTCCAGACAACTTAGCTTCTTCCTGTAATAACTGAGCATTTTTAACATTAAATTGAAAAAGGTCTTTAATCGAAGTTGTATAATTTCCTGTCGAAATGTTGGTAATGAAGTTGACAGTAGCATTCAGTATTACCTCTAACTTCGAATTATTATATTTCATTTTGTGCAATTTGAATTGTTGCATATAGTCATTATACAAGTAATCATACTCATCTTTTATTTCTGATAATTTCATATTTGAATTTGAAACTTTGTTTATCCAATTCATCAATGCCAAATATTTATTTTTCACATCGAGGTCAGAGCGATATTCAATTATTTGTTCCCAACTTGTTGAATTATTTGGTTCAGGAATATCATTTAAAATAAATTGTATTACTTGATTCTTTTTCGATTCTGTATTAAATGTCCCAAAGTTTCTTAAAGAAGAGTAATATTCATTTAACTCGTCACTTTTTCTGAATTTTAAAGTGTCAATTCTGGCTAAGATATCGTGTGATAAATAGAACTTGATTAATGGTTGAATCTTTTCATCCGCTGTTTTGATATCTGTGTTATTATTTCTAACTACACTCATCATCAGGTCTTGTAATTCTTTGATATCATCAGACGAATCATTGATGTCGTTGAAATTATTGTATTTAGATACTACATTATTCTCATTCAAATACTGCCATACTGAATATTCATAATGCAGCTCTTTAAACTCTTCTTTAAGTTCTTTTTTTGAAGCATCTTCAAGAATACTAAATCTGCTTTCTGAAACTAGAATTTTATCATAGAATAATGATAATTTTTTCAATAACGGCTCGTCAACAAATTTGTTGAAAGTAACATAAGGAAAGATAATGTTTTTACTCATTTCGGTTTTAAAGTTTACTTCTAATGGCGTTTCGGGGTTTGTCGCACGTGGCGGAAGTTGAAACAAAAAGTTTCAGTTTAGCGACATGGTAAGCAAAAGCCAATTAATTAATTGATTAAATTTAAGAAAAAAGTCAATATAATTGGCTTTTTGCGGAATAGAAAACCGAAACTTTAATTTTAGTCTTAAACAGTCATTGCGCCAAACCCTTGTTATAGGCAGTTTTTATTTAATTTGAGATAATAGATGAAAGTAAAGTTCTTTATAATCATTATAAGTTCGCTCTTCTTTAATCCCAAGATTAAATTGTTTATCCCAAATTTTTAAAAACAATACTAAAATTGACCAAATTGGATTTTCATCTTCGGGATTAAAAATTTTAATGGCATTATTTAATCTAATGTTAATATTTGGATGCTTTTTACCTCCATTTAAATTGTTGCTAAAAAATAATATTGATGCTATACCTATAATTATTGATAATCCGCTTGAATTTCTACTTCTGTTATTGGACAAAATTAATTCAATAGCTCGAGTATCAGCCTCAAGTTCAAGTTCCTTTATTTCTTCTTCGGATAAAGAGTTTTCTTTTATTTTCTTAATATGTTCAAATTCAGCATGAGCTGCTTCGTGATATAGAATAAAGTTTAATACTTCAACAAATAAATCGTTTGTTCTTAAAATATACCAACCTTGTTCTGTATTTTCGTCAAAGTATTCGGGATTTGGGTAGTTTTCTTTATCCCAATCTGAATATACAACAATTAACGATTTTGCATAATTAAATAATTCTTCGGCTTCGTAGTATAAATTCAAGTTTTGATTTTTTCGTTTAGGAATTCCTCTTTTCTCTTGTTCAGGAATAACCAATAATTCTTCATGAAGTACGAAAAAATAATAACTAATTATCCATATGTAAGATAAATAGGTTTCATGAATATTTATTAATCCGTTTTCGTCAATATATGGGCATTGTCGCTTAACAAGAGGGAGTTCTGCAATATGATATTTTATGTTTTTGTCTAATTTAAAATCAGAATGTAATTGTTTAATATAATTTTCGTTTCTTTCAACAAGTCTAGTAGTAAGATTATGTTTTAAAACACGAATAGGTTGAATACCAGTATGCGTATCTTTTTTAATTGAGGTTTTCATAAAATTGTATATAACGTTTCTTGGCTTGGCGTCAGTGGCGGAAATTGAAGCTAAAATTTTCAATTTAGCGACACAGTAAGCAAAAGCCAATTCATTGAATAAATTAAAGAAAAAAAGTCAATGTAATTGGCTTTTTGCGGAATAGAAAGCCGAAACTTTTAATTATCACTTAACCCGCCATTGCGCCAAACATTTGCTACATGCCGTTATTATCTCTTTTTCCTTGGAAATATTCTTTCAAGACTTACTTCTTCTAATTCTTTTAATTTATCAAAGTCAACTTTAAAATGTATTATTTCATTTTTATAATAAAAATCAAGGTCATTTGCTAAGTCTAATAGGCTTGCTTTTTCAATATTGTATTCATCAAAATATTTGATATTACCTTCCAGTTTACAATATTCATTATTTTCTTCATCTACTTCTATCACCGAAATTAACTTCACCCAACCTTTGTAGCAAGGTTCAGCAAGTATGCCAAATCGAAGCATTTCTAAACATCGATAAAATATTTTTTCATTACTATCTGAATTGTTTTCAGATTTAGGAATTAGTATAAACACTTTTTTATATTGTGTATTAAAAGCGTTTCTTATAACTTCTAAGTCTCTTTTTTTACATTCAATAAAAAAGAATGTTGTTAAAGCATCTAGCTTTTCTTGTTCAGAAAACTCTTCATTTTCATTAATCTTTCTTATTACGAAATCGAATTTTTCTTGAAGCATCAATCTATCTTCTGTTTCTAAAATTTCGTCTAAAAATTTATGATTTAGGTTTTTATTTAGTTTTATTACTTCAACAATGTCAAACCCAAATAAGTCTATAGCTAAATCAATGAGGTTAATCAAATTTAACAATGAAACGATATTATTTTTTAATTTTTCGGTTGTCCAACTAATATTAGTAACTATAGGAGGATTCCCTCTTTTGATATTTCTAAATGAAATATTTTCGTCTTTAATTATTATGCTATCAGAGCCTGTGTGTGAAATTGCATTTCTTACTATAGGGTTGTATCCTTCAAACAATTTTGTGTTTCTCATTCTAGAAATACAATACTCGTATTTATTTCTCTCCCCCAAACCTAAATTTGAATCAATAATTGAAATAAAATTCCCTTCTATAAATTGGAAGTTAGCTTTTAATAATGTTATATATGGATCAAACAAATCCGAAACAATACTTCTATAAATATTTATCAAATGATTGGATTCGGAGATGGAGTTATTTTCAAAATTTATTAACTCGTCTAGTTCAGAATAAATTCTTTTTAAATTAATCAAAGTTTTCTTTCTTAAATTATAGAATTCAAAAAATATTTTATTGATATATTTTTCTTTATCAATAAAATATGCTTGATACATTGGAGTTGTTATTTCTTGAAAGTCAGTTTTAAATTTATCTATATTTTCGAAATTAGAAATAAACTTATTTTCAATTTTAATAAGAGTTAAAGAATCATCTTTAGATAAATCTATTTTTTCTTTTAAATACTGTTTTAGGTTCATTTTATAATGGCATGTAACGCTCGTCGGATTTGTGATAGTCTAAAATTTAGTAACGAAGTTACGTGAATTTTGGATTTCACAAATCCTATGATGTACGGAGTTCGAGCGATAGCGAGAATTGCGCTACATCATTGTTTTTTACAAAATAAAACGGGGTGTAGTTTCGTAAAATAACACCTATATCTATATTTCGTAAAATTTGATACTAATATAATTAATTTTTTATGGATAGCGAAATAAAATAAATGTAACCTAATTTTACTTAAGTATGTATAACGAAACAATTCTAAAAACCTTACATAACCGATTGCAACTACAACGATATGCTAATAATACCATAAAATCGTATTGTGGTTATGCACAAATATTTTTAGAACATATGAGTAAATATACTACACTCAATGAAATACCTATTACTGAAATAGGGGCTTTTATTAAATAAAAAGTATTTCAAGACAAGATTAGTGCATCTTATTTTTAGCGGTGAGTGAGGGATTATTTCAACTATTATTTATTAATTTGCTCAGATTTATCATAACAATTAGAACATATTTTTGATTTATACTCAATAGTAAAAGTTGATTTTAGCTGTTTTAAGAGCATAAAATATCCACAAAGAGTCTAATTTTTGGGGCATATCCATAGAGATTATTTCATCATTGGGTAATAATATTTTATTATTAAAATATTGTTTATGTGCTTTTACAGGTCACTAATAAATCTGATAAACTACCACCTTTTTTTTATTTGGGATTGATTAAAGGGTGTTTTGATTTAATCTCCAAGAGAAGATTTTTTTGGTTATCTATTAAATTTTCTATTTCGTCAAATATAAAATTTATTCTTTTTGAATTATCATTCGATATTTCAAAATTGTTTAAATCAACAACTCCAGAATTAAAATCATAATCATTCAAAACATCAATAAACTGAAGAAAATTAATTTCTTGTTCATTAAGAAAGTTCTTATTTTCTTTTAGCCATTCTTGATCTTTACTTAAAAGATCTTTATGTAAGTTCATTTGAATAACTTTACTAAAAATTTTCTCAGAATTATTTTTAACTAAGTCAACGAATGAAGCCCATTCATTATCTCGTGGTAATGAGTTGTATTCAAGCCACCGTGGCAAAATACTTATCTCTTTTTCTTCTTTTAAAACCTGTAACATTTCTATGATAGGTTTTAAGTTGTCTAATGGTTTAGTAATTGGTAAACTTTCTTTTTTAGACCATATTTTTAAGATAATATCACAGCATTCTTGTTGTAATACTTTTTTTTCTTCTTTGGATTCAGCTTTGTCTATATTTTGTATTAACTCTGCAAGATAATGGGACATCCATCTTGCTAATGTATTTGTAGAATGTATTAAGTTGAGTTCTCGTACTAATTTTTCACCCAATTTTATAATCTCTTCCTCTGAGTGTTTTAACTGTGCCATCTGATTTAATTAAATAAAGTTTTACTTGGTATTTATTATCACTATTTCTTTTTTGGTAATTCCGTTCTTCAAGTTGTCTATCTATTATACATCGTACTATTAATGATTTTTGCTCAACTTTCAAGAAATTTAAAATGAATTCATTTTTGACTTTAAATAGACATCCAGAGGTTTCTAAATCATTACCGTATCTGCGATATTCTACATCTGAAATTTCATTCCAATTTTCATATATACTTATTCTTTTTTCATTCAAATAACCTTTTGTGTACAAGTTATCATATTTAATATTGAAATTTGAATGAACAATTTCTCCAAACTTAATATATCCTTTCGAGGTACGATTAAAGACTGAATCATTAGAGTCTAATCCTTCATACTCACTTATAGTTTCCTTTAGCCATCCTTTTAAAATGAAATTTATTTCCTCAATCTCGTTATCATGTTCATTATCTTTTTCAAGAGGAAGGTAATAATCATAACTATCTTTTGTACTATGCAGTGCACGTAATAGAGCATCTGCACTTTTTGTTGAAATTATACTGGAACTGAATGTTATTGTTTCTCGATTTTCTCCAATGTACTTTTCTATTGCACCATATACATTTAGATAATCATTATTATTACCAGCTAAACCAAAGTTTTCATCAAAATATTCTTCAGAAATAGAATCTTTCCATTCTAAATCAAAAGTTTCTATATCATTTTTCCAGTAATCATAATCTAAAGGTATTGGTGTTCGCAAATCAGATAACCAAAACTCATCAAAAACATTTGACTCAGAATTTAGCCAATTTTCCCAACGATCCAAATAATCAGAATATTCTGTTTTCACAAATGGTTCGTTTTCTAAAAGAAAACTCGCAGCACAATACATTGCATGATATTCAAAATATATGGATAGACTTTCAATCTTGGGATTACTTCCATGCCGATGACTTGTTTTATACCAATCTCTATCATACAATTGATTCCTTATGTAATCATCATCATCTGGATTTCCAGTATATCCCCATTTTTCAGTTATGAATTTGTCAGCTACATCGGCAACATCATATTCAGATAAATTAAATATCCTTCCAAGACTACTATACCAATATGGAAGAGTATCTATAGAATTAAACTTGAATTTCCATTTTTTTTGAGACTTACTTGAATATTTCCTCTGTTGTCTACTGTATTTTTTTTCTTCTACATATCCCAATTTACTTTGATTAATGCTCTGTATACTCTGCAATTCATCCTCCGAAAATATAGAATTATTAAAAGCATAAAGATTTAAGCAAGACTTTTTAATATAATGTCTAATTAGAACATGAGGCAATTCTTCGTTCATCAATTCTTTATAAAAAATATCTTTAAATGAGATTATTACATTTGGATTTTCTATTGAAATTCTATCTATTGCAATCCACAAATATAATTTTGCAGACATCCAATAGTAGATAAATTCTTTATTCTGAAATGGAAAACAATCTTTTTCATTTTGTTTATCTAGTAAGACTTTAAGTATTTCTATCTCATTAAGGTTAACTAATCTTCTTATAGAATGAATAGCTCTCCAACGCAGTTTTTTGTTAGGATGCCCCAAAAGGAATCTAAACATATATGCTATGTTTTCATTGGCATTAGTTGGTGGGACTAATTCTTCATCCCAAACACCGTCAGCAATTTCAGTTTTAATTTTGGAACTCCATCTTTCTAGAACCCAAGTTAAAAGTTCTTCATTTTCACTTTGAGAAAGTTTACATTTAATCAACTCAAAAGAGCTATAAATAGATTCATCAGATAATAAATCTATTTTTTGAGGTAAAATTTCTATAATAATATCTGCTAATAGAACATTATTTATAGAAAATAAATCTGCAAATTGCTTTATTGACCATATACTTAGGGTATTCCCATAATCAAAGTGCTCAAGCTTTGTAAGTAATATATATTTAAATTTTTCTTGCTTCCACTTTTTTACTTCTGGATAGTAATCCCATTCAGTTAAAGCCTTTTCAATAATATTCTCAAAAGAATCAAAATCCAATAGATTCTGACTAATATTGACCATAGCATCTAGAAATCCTATATATTGACTAGGAACGCAAATCTTTAAAATATCAGATAGTAAGTTTTCAATATTCCAACGATGATTAAAACTCTCAGGATTATTCAAAATAATTTTATCAATCGCCTTTTCCAATTCTTTTGTTGAGCTATAATCTAACGCTTCTAAATCTATATTATGGGAAAAATCTTCTTTACTGAAATTATTAAACGATTCTTTTTTATTTTTTTTCTCAAGTGTATCCAAAAAATCAATGTACTGTTTAATTTCAAGAACTGTATCATTATTAAGATATTTTCCTAAACTGACCTTATCATATATTTTTTTTGTAAAATGCTTATCTTGCTCTAATCTTAAATTCCTAAATTCTGACTGGATGAATTTATTTTTTAATTCAGAATTTCCTGAAGTATCAAACCCCTGAATAATCAATTCGTATAATTGTTCTACTTCTTCAAAACGATAGTTTGTTTTAAGAAGACTTAATGATGCAGCTGTAATATGGTCTATATATTTTCTTTCTAAGGCATGTCTTATTAATGAATTTACTGTTACTCCAACCTTAATAACATTTCTATGATGCCATCTACAGATTGTAGCAAACATCGAAGCCATATCAATATTAGCAACACCTAATAATCCTTGTGTGTAAGGAAAATGTTTTTTGTCATAATATCCCAACTTAATATCACAATATTCGATAAAACGAGCGTACTGATATGCTAATTGAGAATTAGACTTTGTAACTCCAATCTCAGATAATTGATAAATGGATGAAATTTGTGTGAATGCTTCATAATCTATTTCTGATGTAGCTTTTATAGCCGCATCGAAAAAATATTGACTGAAAGAATCATCAACTTTACTGCTAAAAAGTAAACATTTTATATAATTGTCTGTAATTTCTTTAGCTGATAAATTTGAATTTTTAATGATTGTATCTGATTCATGCAATAGTTTCAGCGAAACATTTAGTAGTTCCTTTATTAGGATTATCTTATCTAAAATTTCAAATCTAAGTTTTATTTTATCTGCTAGCTTATCAAAAGATTTTATTATAAAATCAATTCTTTCATATTTATTGTCAAAAAGTACCGCTAACTCGGCTAGTTTTCCTGATAAAAAAACAAGTCTATCATTTGCTCTATGATTATATTTGAATTCATAATCGCTCCCGATATTGTTGCATATTGTTTCAAACCTTTTTAAACTATCTGATAAAGTTATTCGCTTTAAAAGTATATCAGAACGCAATTGATAAATAGGCACTGCGTACTTGTAAAATTGTCTGAATTCTTTTACATCCCTTTCTAACGAACTTCTTTTCTCATAATCTTTGATACTTTCTACATCTTTAAATTTACTTGGGTAAAAGTATTCTACATTCGCTTCCTCATGTTTTAATGAAAATATTAAGGTTTCTTTAGTTAAAGTAATATCCATTAATATTTTTTCTTTGTCATCAGAGTAGCTATTATAGAAATATGGAACTCTCTCTAAAGGCTTTGTTATTATGAAATTTAAAATATTAACAATTGTTTCTGAATTAACTTTATGATGAGCCAATATTGTACAGAATTGAACTACAAGCAATTGAAAACTCTTACTGAAATCAATTCGTTTTTTAGTTAAAACACCCAATAGTTGTGTCGCTATTAAATCTAAATCAAAGTTGATGGATTGATTATATTGAAACAATTTGCAAATAATAAATACTTTTACATCTAAACGATATTTAGGATACAGTAGCCACTCGTCAATATTTTCTTTTGTTGAAAAGCTGATAATGTTCTCGACTAAATAGTTTCCAGTCAATAATTTGATTCTTTTAGGCTTCCATCTATTTATTGCATCAATTGCTTTATTTAAGCCAAACAATCTCAAAACAGCCTCCGTTTCATAAGCTATATCAAGACTTGTGACAGGATAATCCTTTAATTCATTATCTTTTTTATTATTTCTCCAACTCAGCCATTCACGAGCTGTTTTTAAATGCTTTATTGCTATCTCTTTATTTTCAAGCTTTCGAGAATTTATTCCTGCCAATTTAAGATGAAACGCTCCTGCCCAAGGCTTTTCCTCTGATTTTAATTTAAGTCGAGTTAATGCAGCTTCATCACCAAATCTTGAAACCAAATCAGGATAATCTATTAATAGTGCTGTAAGTGCTTTATCTGTTTTTGATTCTTGGGCAGCAATAAATAACAGTTTAAAATAGGTTAAATCATCTTGAATATTTCTGCTGGCTTTTAATGCTAATTTCGTTCTGTTTATATAAACCTCCTTATTTCTTATTGGGTCTTTCGGAAATGATAGCAGTTCACGGTTTAAAACCATATCGACAAGTTTTTGTCGATATTCAGCCATAAACAGAAGGCTTCCTACATTGAAAGATGCATATTCATCTGTTTTTGCTTTATTCAGAAACATTTGTGCTATCTGCTTTAATTCCTCTAACGAAATTTTATATTTTTCTTGAACATAGTTTTCAAAATCTTCATCTCTAAAACTAAAAAAATCTTCATCTAATATCAATCCATTCCAGATATCAGATGATAAATCTCTAAGGAATCCAACATCAACATTCATTATTTCTGCTAAATAGTTGATGGGTACAGGTCGAGGTAATGAAATTAATAATTTAAAAAATTGCTCTATAAGATTTTTTTTATCTCTCCCAATTCTAATTTTGGCATGTTCAATTTTATCCAAAATCAAATCTCCGACACCTTTTCCATTTGGCTTTAAATAATTGATAATTTCATTAATACCTTGATTTTTTAAATTCAAAGAATAAAATTGAACTCTAGGAATTCCTTTGGTATAAAGATGAAACTCTTTAATTTCTTCATGTGTAATACTCGGAAAATTCTTTTTTGCAAACAAAGTTGTTTCGTGTAAAGAAAAAGGATTTAACTCAATATCTAAATGTTCATCAGGAAGACTGAGTGAATCTTTTCTATAGCTTCTTGAAGTTAAAATAAATTGGCATCCAATAGGTATATCAATATTAACTAAATCCTCAACAAAACTTTTTTCGCTACTATTTTTTGCAGCTGTAATACTATTATCAGCAGCATCAATTATAAAAACCAAAGAAGAGTTAGAGTTTCTATTTCTTAAAATCTCAACTCCATCTCTTATTCTTTTTATAAGCTCTTTTAAATAAACATCATCAGATTCATTTTGTATAAGTAGAAATTCTGTTCCTATTTTTTTTGCCAACTCGTTTGCGAGTTGAACAATTGCATTTCTATGCAGATGTCTTTTATCTTCAGGATTTTGATATTTTCCTGCCCCATAACAATCAAATAAAATGCATTCAGAATACTCTGGCAAATTCATTTTTATTTGATGAATAATTGTAGATTTTCCTATTCCAGCTCCTCCATGAATACAGATTGGTACATATGAAGTATTATTGTCAATGGCTGTTGTAATTTCAGTTAATTGCTCTCTTTGAACGGTATCTGGAGTATTTTCAAAATTTTGAGATACTGGAAAAAGATTTTCAATACTACTAAATCCAAAATTAGCTACAACATCTATAAATGTTATCGTTCTTTCTTCACGTTTTTCAGGCATCATTTTACTCCAAATCATTTGAAATAAAGAGTTAAATTGATTTTGAGACTTTATACTAGTATTAGATATAGACTTTATAAGTTCAAATTTCAACAATTGTCTTGAATTTGTTCCACAGTCTTCAAAATCTAATAACCTTATAAAATCCGTAAATTCACTTAAACTAAGCCTTGAGGCCTTTCTCAATTTAGAAAAAGCATCTTTTGAAATTTCAGGAAATTCGTTTAACACAGTGTTGAAACTCAATAACCTTTTATTTCTTGTTAAATAATCTTGGATTTTAGTAAATTGTTTTAAATGGGAAGTGTTAATATTCCTGTTACTGACTAATTTGATTTTAATTTTTTTTAAAACTTCATTTCTTCCAAATTCATCTAAAAATGTCTTGAAAATAGTAGCTAACCTATGAATAATTGAACCTTCAAAAGAACTTGATTTCTTACCTTCATAAAGTTTGGAAAAAGTAAAATTTTCTGAAACCCTTCTAGTACTATACTTTAATTGAGATATAACAATAGATTCTGAACTTTTAAAATCGTTTCCTCCAAAATATTCTGTTAAATCAATACCTAAAAATTTTTCTCCCAAAGGGTCTATTCTTTTGGAAAGATTCTTTTCAAATCCTTCAATGGTAATGGCTTTTAAACCTTGACTATCAAAGTTTAATAATTCTAGAGATTTTTTAATAGCCCATAGTATATGAAAATCATCTCCAGCACCTGATAAATCTGCATCTGGAATAGTACTTTTTTTAGCCATTTTAATTACATTTTATAACTAATTGTTACATGAAATATAGTTTTACATGTATGAGTTCTAAAGATATTATTATTACTGAATAATATCTTTCTAAAATTACAATATTTTAGTTTTTAACTAAAAAAGAATGAAAATGCGTTAGAGTAATGTTGAATTTTTTTATAGTTTTAAGAAATTAATTCAATCTCAAAATTTCAAATAATTCTTCTTTTTTGTTAATAGCTATTAATATTACCTTTCCGTTTTAAAGTTCAACCATCTTTCCATTTGTAGATTGTATAAAATCGACATTAACAATAAAATTTGTTATGATTTATAGTTAGAATTAACATAAAAAGATAGGATTGTAATCTTCCTCAAAATAAAATATTTTTAATATTTATTTTTTTAAAAAAAATCCTGACTTCGGAAGATTTTATAGCCTCGCAGAGCAAGTCGTTTTGAGGCACGAAATTCATTTCGAGTGCCTCAAAACACAACTTGCCATGTTCTGATGAACATAAGAAAATACAACTAATTAGATTAGAAAATCGATACTTAAGTTTTTATTTTTTTTTAAAATAATTATTATTCATAATTATCAAACAAAGTAAGACTGTTGTTTAAATAGAGGTTTGTAACAGGTTTTTAGTCTATTTTCACTTTAAAATACCAATTAACACATCTTATTTTCAACTAAATATTTATCATTTTTTATATGTACTCACAAATAAATGTAATAGGTAATTACATATTTACCTTTACAAATAGGACTATAGATACATGAAAGAGTAAATAAGTATGTACATACTTATGTCAATACACCATTACAATTGTATGCTTTTATGTAAAAGCATTTAACTATATATATTTACATATGTACAAGTGAATCGAAATAAATTAATCTATTCCATAAAAAGCGGTGTTCTTTTTGCTTCTTTTTCTTGCTCCGCAACTTTACAAGAAAAAGAAGAGGCGACAGATCATTTTGGGACACAAATAGTTTATGTATCCGACAGTTTAAATAATCAAAAAAATCTTCTAAAAAAATATATTTTCCAAAAGAAAAAGAAAAAGAAAAAAAAGAAAAAGAAAGCAAATAAACAGAAAGAGCTATATAAGGACAAAAGGAAACGGATTAAGTCCCGAAGGGTGTAATAGAAAAATAAACTTCATTTTTAGTATTTTTCTGTTTCATTATGCCGTAAGCTTTTGGCTGGCTATAATGTGGGAGTTCTTTCTAAATTAGCTGCCTTTTTATTGTTTTTGTTTGAAAATCCATCCTTTTCAATTCTTTCGCTTATGAAAAGCGAAGTATAGAACAATCTTTAATTAACTTGGCTATCAAAGCCAAAGAAAAGATAATGAATTTTATGTTTTCCTAATATCTGTTCAAAACTTTTTAATATATGTAGAAAACAGCGGATGAAAATTAAAGTGTTTTGAGTATTAAATTTTAATCATTTTCTCCATTTAACTCTAAATACAGACAAGCAAATAGTAAAAAGTATAACAATATTGTTTTGTATAAAAACATTACTGGTAGTACACTGTCATTATCTATAGTTGAAATTAAAAAGTGAGCCCACGCTTTGTATATGTTACTTACATTTAGTGAGTGTTAATAATCAACCTCACCCTACGGGTGTACAATCAACCTCAGAAATTATATTTTATGCTGTAATAAGCTCTATACCTGCTTTATCAGCTTTGTATTTTATTTTGGTAATGAATTCGTAATAACTCCAATTTCTCAGTACAAATTCTTCTTCTTTCGCTAATTCGATTTTTTCCTGCTGATCTAATAAAATAAGCGTTCCTGCCTTATTATTGATGCAAAAATCGATTAGCTTTCGACTGTATATATGTAATCGATGATGCACATAATTCTTTTCTACATCACTCATTTTATCTACAGCTTTTAGTTTTCTAGTTCTTCCTTTTCCCGATTTAGAATAAGTTACTCCAGCTTGAATTCGTTTACGGGACGCTTGTATCGCTAATCTTCTATACAAAAACTCTTCTTTGGTTCCGATCGAAAGCCGAGATTTACCTATTTTTACGACTAATGGATATTCCAACGACAAGGAAGCTTCCGCGATAATTTCAGGTTGTAGTTGATGATTATCTTTTTCAACCTCAACCACAGCTAACCAAAATATTTTACCTTTGTCTAGTTTTATTTGTGATGTACAAAGTTTTATTTCACCACTTAACACTTGTTCCAATAGACCTTGATTATCTATAAAATCTTTACCCAAATAGGTTTTAAATGGAAGTTGAAACAATCGAAAACAAAAACTTTTTTTCTCAGGATGATAAGATAATCCACTTATTCCTTCCAGTCCAAAAGGAAGTGCCATATCTCGTTTAAAGTTCTTTACAGAAGATTCTCCTTTCCAATAACTTTGGTAATCTTTGTTAAAAGAGCTATGGAGCCTATTATTTAAACAAGATAATATATTGGTAGGAATTTCACCTTTAAAACGATCTGATACCACACGATAAGTGGTATTCATTCGTGAACGTTGTAATAATCCTACTTTATCTTTCTTTTCATCGACCAATTTATATTTTATTCCTTCTGAGAGATACAAAAAATCTTTCACCATTTCTTGAATATACAAATGGGAAATAATAAAATTAGCTGCTCTAAAACATCTATTTTGCCATCTATAAAGTTTATCTAAAACTTCTTTTCGTTCTTCTTGAGTTGGTAAATCAACAATTAATTGAATTTTTCGAGTGAGTACTAATGTAGATTTTTTCATCATCAATATTTTAGGGATTCTACCTTATTTTGTTGAGTGAATTTATAAGCTATTATAAATTCATTGTGTACTTCTTTCTGTGACAGTTGTAACTCCTCAGCGATGTTTGCAAAAGATTGTTTATGCTTGCATCGAAGTTTTAAAATCAACGATTGTGTTTTGCTTACTTGATCTTGCTTCTTAACAGTAGAAATTGTTTTAGTTTTAATAACTAACTTATCTTGATTATTTAAAATCTTCTTAAGATCCGCTATAGCACATTTAATTTCATTACTTATTTCAGTCATTCCTCTCCCCATTACATGAGCAATCGCTTTGTACTGAAATCCATGTTTTAAACAGAGCTCTATCAAATGTTTTCTTTTAGCACTTAATAAGGGCAATACTTTTATAATTTCATCAAAATACTGTTGCTGTGTTACTTGATCGCTCAGATTTTGAATCACATCTATTGGGTCATATCCAGCCAAATAACTTTGATAATTCTCATAACTCTCTAGCGAGTTCACAGTTCTAAAAAACTTATTCCTTGGTTTTTTATAATGAGAATAACAACTATTTTTCATTACAAGTCTCAAAAAGAAAAAGATATGATCAGAAGATTCAATCTTTTCTCGGTATTCCCATAGTTTTAGAAAAGCATCTTGTAACAAGCATTCTACCACAAACTCATCCTCAATTATTTGTTTACCAATCCAAAAGATTCGTTTATTATATCTGATATAAATATGTTCAAAAGCAGTAGAATCACCTTGTTTTAATAATTCAAATTCTTTTTCTAGCATAATAATGAATTTTACTATAATAGTTTTGATCTATTGTAAGTTATAAGTAGGTAGTAGCCCCAATAAATTTGGATAATGTCAATAAAGGTTTTACTTTTAATGTGCGAAAAAAAGATAAAACGAATAATGTCAAAGTCTCAATACTGAGGCTTTGATAGAGAGCTTGTAAAGAAAGGACAGCCCTTTGCTTTACGATCCGTGTTTTAGAATGTTATAAAAAACGGAGGATTGTTCTTTAAAAAGAATTGAAAAACGAACAGACTTTGTCTGGTGGTTTTTTACGGATGAATAGAAATTGTTTCGTTCTCATTCTGTGTTGGGTTTTATGGAACGATGATCATTGAGTATGAAGAATTACTTGCAAAAAAAGCAAGGCGGTTTCACACTTTAGTATCGTGGGCGACCAAACCCAGCTTAAAAACTTGAAAGTTTAAAAGTTACCCCTAAAGCATATGTGAAAACCGCCCATGCCGTATACGAAAGTACAAAACTTTTGAGACATGGAGCGATTCCACGATACTCTCGAGGTAAAATTGGTCGTTTCGATTCGAGATTACATCGTTTTAATTATGACTATTAAAAGTCTAATTATCAATTCGCTTATACAAATATAACAATATTTTTTAATGTGGCAATAAAACCACAATTATTTTTTACTATGAAAGAAAATTATACAATTTATTATAAGATAATCGGTGAAAAAATAAAGAAAAAGAGAAAAGAAAAAGGACTTACTCAAAAACAAGTAGCTGAAAAAATCCCAAAATTTGATAGATCAAAAATCAGCGATATAGAAAATGGTAAGGAAGATTTTTTATTTTCTACTCTATTAAAAATCTGTAACGCTTTAGATATCAACCTTAAAGAATTAATAGATTAATACCTCTTAATAAGTAAAAGAAAAGGTGAAAAGGTATTTTCTATTTATATATTATACAATAATGGTTATAAATTAGATTAATTAATATATTTGTTATTTAGACGAAATTAAAGGTATGATAGTTTCGTAAAAAAACAATGATGTGACGCAATATATTAATCGAATTTATGCAAAGAAAAAATTATAAATTAGAAAAAGTTTTTACACCTAGCAAACCTGCAGAAATAACATATGTTGAAAGATATGAAATTAATAGAAGAATTGATAGAGCAATTAAAACTAGCGGAAAACAAATTATAATTTATGGTTATTCTGGAGTAGGAAAAACTTCATTAATTTTTAAGAAACTTAAACAATTTAAACGAAAATTTATTAAAACTAGTTGTATAAGTGGAATGACTATTCAAGATATAGTATTAGATGCATTTAATCAACTAGATATATATTATCCTTCTCAAATTGATGAATCTGAAAGTAAGACTAAAGGTAGTTCTTTAGCAAGTAATTTTTGGTTTATAAAAGCAGGTTTAAAATTTGAAAAGAAAGATGAAGGTAAACAAATTAACAAAAGAGCTGTTGATTTACCTATTACACCACAAAATTTAGCAAAATTTATAGGTGAGAAAAAATTAGTTTGGGTAATAGAGGATTTTCATAAAATAGAAGAAACTCATAAAAAACAAATGGCTCAAATTATGAAAGTTTTTATGGATGCTTCAACTGAATATCCTAATTTAAAAATAATAGCTTTAGGTGCTGTAAATTCTGCAAGAGAAGTGGTTCAATATGACTCTGAAATGAAAAGTAGAATTTCTGAAATTGAAGTTCCACTTATGCACCACGATAATTTAAAAAGTATAATTGAATCAGGAGAGCAACTATTAAATGTTAGTTTTACTGAAAATGTAAAAAACAGAATTATCACATATTCAAGCGGTTTACCCGCTGTTACACACCAACTGTGTTTACTATTGTGTGAACTTAATAATATTGAAAAAACACAACGTAATTTACATAAAATACAATTTGATAAGTTTAATGAAGCAATGGAAGAATATTTGGAAGAAAATTCTGATTCTTTTAGAGCTATTTTCGAACAAGCAACAAAAGTAACTCACCAACGTAAAAATGAAAATCCAATTGATTTACTAAAACATATAATAGATTTAAATAAAGAAAATTTCACAATTTCTGAAATTAGAGATGTTATTCAAAGAACTAATCGAAATTATAAACCAAATAATTTAAAAAAATATATTGATGAATTTTTAGCCCCAATCAGGTCTGAAATATTAAGATTCAATGAAAATCATAATACTTATTATTTTTCAAATCCTTTTATAAAAGCATATATACAATGTTCACTTAAAGCTGAAATTAATAAGAATAAAATTCTAACAAAAGAATTTAAAAATATTTTAAGAGAAGAGCTACTTATAGCTCAAAAAGCTTTTCAACAAGATTATGGTGAATTTGATTTTGGTAATTTTGAAGATATATAATATGCTTCAAATAACATTGGTAAATTTTGCACAACTCCAATTTAGATACAAAACACAAAATAGTATAAATAATAACCTCTTTAAAAGTGATTTTAAGGAGGTTTTTTGTTTTTACGTGAAACCGTAATTTTTTGTTAAATAGTTGTTGTATATTTGGAATAATCTTACTAAACTAAAACTATAGTAGTTTAGTAAAAAATAATGTTATACTATATATTAAAACAAAAATAACCTAAACACAATGCCATATCCAATTGAGAAAAAATTAGTTGTTGGAGTTTCATCGAATGCTTTATTTAATTTAGAAGAAGAAGACGAAATTTTTAAAACTAAAGGTGTTACTGCATACAGAAAACATCAAATTGAAAATAAAGATAAACCGTTAGAACCTGGGGTAGCCATGCCTTTTATAAAACGGTTTTTACATATAAATAAAATCTATTCAGAAGAACAACCTGTTGAGGTCATTTTATTGTCAAAAAATAGTCCAGAAACAGGGATTAGAATGTTTAATGCAATCAAAAAGCATGAACTAAATATTTCTAGAGCTGTATTTACATCGGGAAGCTCACCCTATAAATATATTCCTGCATATAATGTTTCTCTATTTTTGTCTACCAACGAAGACGACGTAATTAATGCAATTAAATCAAATTTTGGGGCAGGAAGAATATTGAAAACAAACATTGTTGACGATTATAGTGATATGGAATTGAGAGTAGCGTTTGACTTTGATGGAGTCATCGCAGATGACCAAGCTGAAAAAATTTTTAAAGAAACAAATGATTTAGAATCCTTTCACATTCATGAACAAGATCATTTAGCTGAAACACATAATCCAGGTCCGCTTGCTGATTTTTTTAGAAAACTATCTTTTTTTCAGAAACTGGAAACTAAGAAAGAAAATGAAATCAGTAATTACAAAAAGATTTTAAAAACATCAATTGTCACAGCAAGAAACGCTCCTTCACACGAAAGAGCTATTAAGACATTACAAGAATGGGATGTAACAGTTGATGAAATGTTTTTACTTGGAGGTATCGAAAAATCTAGAATTCTAGAAGTCGTAAAACCTCATTTATTTTTCGATGATCAAATTGGTCACTTGAATCAAAACCTTGAAAATATTCCTTTGGTTCACATACCTTTTGGAGTTTCAAATAAGTAATACATCGTATAACATAGTGTTTTCGAAAAAACGGACTGAAAGTAAACTTTCTGTTTATCTTTTTCCACTCGCAAAATTGTTTTTCTAAAAACTTCAACTTAAATTAGTTTTAGAAAAGAGCAATTTGCTTGAACGGACAAACTTGAACTTCGTTTAACTTCTCTACCGTTTGGCTCGTTACCTGCAAGTTTATGAAAACGTCATGGAATTAGATACTAATATAACATCACTATCAGAGTATATAAAATTTATAAATAATATAGAACACAGACATATTTCTCAATGGTTTTACCGAGGTCATTCTGATTCTGATTATGAATTAATACCAAGTCTATTTAGAGTAGATACAAATGAATCATGGGCACATTGGGATAGGATTGAAGATTATGTAATGTCTCAATTTAAAAGAGAGGCATTTCCTTACCTTAAAACAATTCCTAATGATGAAATTGAATGGCTTACAATTGCACAACATTATGGTCTACCTACAAGATTACTTGACTGGTCAACAAATCCTCTCATTGCATTATATTTTGCAGTCGAAAATTATCAAAATAATAAAGATGCAAACGTTTGGTTGTATGGTTTATCTTCTACAAATAATTGTTGGACAGAAAGTACATGGATAGCTAAAAAGATAAATTTGAGTGGTAACATCTACGAAAATATTATATTTCCATTACATATAGACTCAAGAATAACAAACCAATCAGGCTGTTTTACAATACATGAAATACCAGAACATAACACCCTATTCATTCCTGTTGATCAGAATCCTAGGATATTTGATACTTTTATAAAACTTACTATAAATAAAGATATAAAAAAAGATATACTAAATGAATTATATTATGTCGGTATTCATCGTGGTTTTATATATCCAGGACTTGAAGGTATCAGTTCAAAAATAAAATTTGAAATAGGTACAACTCATAAAAGGACTTCATACGAAGATTTACTGAAGGTACAAAAAAAGTAAAACCTGTAGTTAACATCGGTAACTGTTGCGCAACTCTAATTTTAGGTACAAAAACACTAAATAGTATAAATATCAACCTCTTTAAAAGCGATTTTAGAGAGGTTTTTTACTTTATACAATAAGGTATACTTCTTATTTTGTCGTCTATTTTTTTTAAGGACAAAATAGTCTATTTCTTCGGGGTTTGTTCGAGTGTCCTTCGACAATAGTTCGAGAGAAAGTATGTTTTCTTGAACTATTGTCGAAGAACGGTTGAAGAACATACATCAAAAAATACATTTTAGTTAGTCTACTATTTTTTGCGTTAGACATCTACAAATCATAAAACTAACTCTTTGATTAATTAATGCCAATACCTGACATATAGCTCCAACAAATGCCTATTTGTAGTTATTTTATCATTTTAAAACTACTTTTTATTAAACGATTTAAGTGTTTAAAACTTTAGAATAATAAAGAGTAAGATGATGGAGAAAGGTAATGAATATTTAAAAACATCTGATAATCAAAAAGATAATATCGATATAAATCAAAAAAGACAAGCGAAGAAGGAAGAAAAAGTTGTAAATTTGATTATAGAGATTATTTTATCTACCACTTTAAAGGAATACTATGAAAAGAGCAATAAGATACCTTAGGTTTAGTCAGCTCGGACAGAGTAATGGTTCAATAGAACGGCAAGAGCTTTATACTGATCAATGGTTAGAATTTAACGAAGTTAAATTAATCGATACTTTTATTGATCGTGGTAAAAGTGCACGTACGTTTGACAGACCTGATTTTATTAAACTCAAAGACTTTATTAAGAAACACTACAAAACTGTTGATTATCTACTCGTCGACCAATTGGATCGCTTTAGTCGCGATGCAGGTGAAGCAATGAGTATGGTAAAGTTATTTCAGAAAAAATACAATATTCAAGTTGTAAGTGTTACGGAGGGAATAATTTTCGATTATGATACGCCTGGTAGTTTCTTCAGAGCAGGTTTACAATTACTTCTTGCCGAAGAAGATAACATTAATAGGAGTATAAAAGTAAAAGGTGGTATTTATACTGCTAAAGCAAAAGAGGGACGATTTGTTTTTAAAAATGCTCCTTTTGGATACAGAAAAATTGGTGAACGAAAAGAACGAAAACTAATTGTAGAAGAAACAGAAGCTAAAATTGTTCGGTATATTTATGATGCGTTTCTTAAAAACACACCACTTTATTTGATAAAAGAAGAAGCTAGAAATCTTGGATTTACTACCAAAGGAAATATGGCGATTGAACGTGTTCTTAAAAATCCTGTTTATGCTGGATTATTAAAGGTGGAAGCTTATAAAAATTATCCTGGAGGATTATTTGATGCTATACATGAACCAATCATCGATAAAACTTCATGGATGATGGTTCAAGAAAAATTTAAGAATCCAACTAAACAACGTGTAGTCATAGATGATGAACTTCCATTACGCGGAATATTAAAATGCCATTGTGGAACACCATTATCAGGCGCTCCATCGAGAGGAAAATCAGGAAAATATTTTTACTATTATAAATGTCGACATTCACGACACAACAACATTAGTGCTATAAAAGCGCATAATCAATTTTTACAGATTTGCGAGCTAATGAGTTTATCATCTGTTCAACTCAATAAAATTAAATCTGAAACAAATAAATCACTTGAAATCGAGCTGTTAAACAATAGAAAAAAGGTTGTTGAAAAACAAAATCAATTACAAGAAGTTCAGGAGAAGTTATTTTCGGTTGAAGAAAAATGGATTAAAAATGAAGTAAGCAAGGATACTTATCAGCGTTGGTTTTCTAGTTACAATAATGAAATTACAACTCTAAAAGGATCAATAGAGCGATATAGTACTGATCAACAAGTTGCTTTTAAAATCTTAGAGAAGAATCTGAATCAATTAACGGATATGAAATTTGTTTATTCTCAAGCTAATACTTTACAAAAAAGGGAATTTGTAAATATATTGTTCGACAGCAATTTATATTATGAAAATGGAATCTATCGAACACCTACGATGATTGATTTGTTTTCGACCAATCATTTGAAAATGAGAGAGAAAAACTTATTAATTTATACAAAAAAAGAGATTCTAAATGATAGAATCCCTTTCAGCGGAGAGTGAGGGATTCGAACCCCCGGAGGTGTGACCCTCAACAGTTTTCAAGACTGCCGCATTCGACCACTCTGCCAACTCTCCTTTAACACCGTTTATTGCGGTATTGCGAGTGCAAATATAAAAAGTTTTTTTTATCTACCAAACCATTATACTAAGTTTTTTTAGATAAAAAACTTAGTACACTCAATTTCAAATAAATATTTTTTTAATTTTTTTTTATAATTATAAAAAAAAGGCTTCATTACATCTTAATAAAATGTAATAAAGCCTTTGTATGAAAGCTTTTTTAAAGCTGTATTATTTAACTATTGTCATTTCGTCAACAATATTTTTAGCTCCAGCATATTTATCAATTATCCATAAAACATAACGAATGTCTACACTAATTGTACGTTGTAATTTATCATCAAAAATGACATCTCCAGCCATTGCTTCTATATTTCCATCGAATGCAATACCTATTAATTCTCCTTTTCCGTTCATAACAGGAGAACCTGAGTTACCTCCAGTAATATCATTGTTCGATAAGAAATTTACATGTAAATAACCATCTTTATCAGCATACTGTCCGTAATCCTTGATTTTAGCTAATTCTAATAATCTTCCTGGGTTTTCGAACTCTTCATCTCCAGGAATATTTTTAGCAACTGTTCCTTCTAATGTTGTAAAATAATTAGAAGCTACATCTGGTTGACGTTTTGGATTTGTGCTTTTTGGTAAAGATTTTACTGATCCGTATGTTAAACGTAACGTTGAATTTGCATCAGGATATAAGATGTTTCCAATTTTAGATTCACGTAATCCTTTTACTAATAAACGGAAGTTTTTAGCATATACATCACTTAATAATTTTTGCTCTTCTGTTTGTTTAGAAGCTCTCTCAACTAATGCATTTGATAAAATATAAAGAGGATCTTTCTTTAAAACCTCAACATCTGGAGAGATTAAAAAGTTTTCTACTTGTTTTTGGTCTGCAAAGAAACTTCTTGATACAGATTCATTCACAAAATTTGTAAAATTATTGTTATTAGCATTTGCTAATTGTGCTACATAAGGAGCTAAACCAGCTTCTTTTGCTTTTATTGCATATAAATTTAACTGCGCAGATAATAAATCTTTTTCTAATGGTAAATACATTTTTTCGTAATACGCATTAATTAGATTTTGAATTCTTGGACGCATTTCATCTCTTTTAGCATCGTTTGCTGCAGCATAATTTTCTAAAGCTTTACCTATAGAATATGGTGCAATTGCTAATGAAGAATAACGTAATAAGATGTTGATATAATTATTATGACGAGCATCTAAATTTGTTTTTGCATAATAATCATTTAAATTCTTTACAACATCACCATATTCTGGTTGATTTTTCTTTTTATTTGCCCATTTATTGAACTTTTCTTCTTCTTGTGTTTTTTTAGCAACAGTACCATGAAGTTTTAAAGCTTCAATCATTCCATCACGATTTTTCCAATAGTTAGCAACCCCAGCATACTTAGAAGCATAATCAATATTTACTTTTTGATCTTTCTCCATGTATTTTTTCATCTGATCCATTGTAACTTTAGAAGCTTCTACCCAAGCAGGGTATGCATAATCTACATTTTGTGCAACACCTTGTGCAGGCATCCATCTATTTGTACGACCAGGATAACCTAAAATCATTGCAAAATCATTTAATTCATATCCTTTTAAGGAAACTGGTAAATGATGTTTTGGTTGTAATGGAACATTTTCTGTAGAATATGGTGCAGGATTTCCATTTTTGTCTGCATATACACGAAACATAGAAAAATCTCCTGTATGACGAGGCCATTCCCAGTTATCTGTATCTCCTCCAAATTTTCCGATAGCACTTGGAGGTGTACCAACTAAACGTACATCTTCAAAATCTTGGTAAACAAAATAGTAATATTCATTTCCTTGAAAAAATGGACGAACAGAAACTACATATTTTCCATTTTCGCTATTTTCTTTTTCTATTTTTGCTATTTCTTGATTAATTGCTATTTCACGATCTTCTTCAGACATTTTATCATTAACAACACCTAAAATACGTTTAGAAACATCGTCCATACGAACAAAAAAACGAACTTTTAAACTTTTAGGTTTTAACTCTTCTGATTTATTTTTTGCCCAAAAACCATCTTTTAAATAATCGTGCTCTGGAGCAGATAATTCTGCAATTGAACCATAACCACAATGGTGATTGGTTAATACTAACCCTTGATTTGACACGATTTCGGCTGTACAACCACCTCCAAATTGAACAATAGCATCTTTTAATGAATTATGATTGATACTATAAATTTCTTCTGAAGTTAATTGTAAACCTTCTTTTTGCATATCGCGATGATTCAATCTTTCGATAAACATCAAGAACCACATTCCTTCGTCAGCTTTTACTTGAAAAGGAAAAAGCATGACCATTAAAAGTGTGGATAATAAAATTTTTTTCATGTTTTTTATATATTCAATTATTTTTTTTGCTAAAATAATAGTTTCCTATTAGTCCTCCTAAACATTATACATATTTATTGTATAAACTACACAGTATTATTTTTGATATTCAATGAAATAAAAAAGCATCTTAAATTTATTATCTAAGATGCTTTTTTTATTTTAAATCATTTTACGAAGTCTTGCAACAGGAATACTTAATTGTTCTCGGTATTTTGCAA
Organism: Flavobacteriales bacterium UBA5933; assembly: GCA_002430925.1. GTDB lineage: Bacteria > Bacteroidota > Bacteroidia > Flavobacteriales > Weeksellaceae > Empedobacter. The sequence goes on along the minus strand of DJDD01000015.1, from coordinate 3,071 downwards.
TTGTACGACGTGCAATTGGATAACCTTTTTCTTTTAATATTTCTGTTAATTTTTCATCAGTCAAAGGTTTTCTTTTATCTTCTTCTGCGATTACATCTTGTAAAATTCGTTTTATTTCTCTTGTAGAGACTTCTTCTCCATCTTCATTGGTTAATGATTCTGAAAATAAATCTTTAATTAAAAAAGTTCCATAAGGAGTTGTAACATATTTAGAATTTGCTACACGAGAAACTGTAGAGATATCCATTCCGATTCGATCAGAGATATCTTTTAAAATCATTGGTTTGATTTTAGTTTCATCTCCTGTAAGAAAATAATCTTTCTGAAACTTCATAATTGCTTCCATGGTATACAATAATGTATTACGACGTTGCTGTACTGCGTCAATAAACCATTTTGCAGAGTCTAATTTTTGTTTCACAAATAAAACGGCTTCTTTTTGCTCGTTTGATTTCTTTTCTGTTTTTTTATATGTATCTAGCATTTCTGCAAATGCACTAGATATTTTTAGTTCAGGTACATTACGACCATTCAATAACAATTCTAAATCTCCATCAACAATATTGATTGTAAAATCTGGTGTAATTTGTTCTACAATTTTACTATTACTAGAAAATGATTTACCTGGTTTTGGGTTTAATTTTTCAATCTCAGAAATTGCATCTCTTAATTCATCATCATCCACACCATATTTAGCGATTAGTTTTGAATAATGCTTTTTTGTAAATGCATCAAATGATTCTATGATTAATTTTTCTGCAAGTTCTACAGAATCCGTTACTGTTTTATTTTCTAATTGAATTAGGAGACATTCTTGTAAGTTACGCGCTCCTACTCCAATTGGATCCATAGTTTGGATGTAATTAGTAAGCAGATTTTCTATTTCTTCTGGACTTGTGTAGATATTCTGAGAGAATGCTAAATCATCTACCAATGATTTTATATCTCTTCTCATATATCCATCATCATCTATATTTCCTAAAATAAACTCTGCTATTTTAAATTGTTCTGGAGTTAATCTGTAAGTATTTAACTGTGATGTAAGAAATTCAATAAAGCTTTCTCCTTGCGCATAAGGGATCGATCTTTCTTCGTCATCACTGTAATTATTTGTATATGTTTTATAACTTGGTACATCATCATCACTCAAGTAATCATCAATATTAATTTCACTCGTATCAATTACTTGATCATCTCCAAAATCATCATTCTGATTATCCCACTCATCATGTTCTTCTCTATATTCATCATCAAAATCAGAAGATTGATCATCCAACGCAGGGTTTTCTTCCAACTCTTCTTTTACGCGTTGTTCAAAAGCAACCGTAGGAAGTTGAACCAACTTCATTAATTGAATTTGTTGTGGCGATAATTTTTGTTGTAATTTTAAATTTAATTCCTGCTTTAACATATATTATATCGTATATCTTTTAAAAAAAATGGATTTAACTCTATACAAGTTAAAGTTAAATCCATCAAACTATTTTTTAATTAAAATTCTGCATTATTCGGTGTTCTTGGGAAAGGAATCACATCTCTAATGTTACCCATTCCTGTTACAAACAATACTAAACGCTCTAATCCTAATCCAAACCCTGAATGAGGAACAGATCCAAAACGTCTTGTATCTCTATACCACCATAATTCTTCTTTATCTATCCCGAATTTTTCCATTTTCGCATCTAAAACATCTAAACGTTCTTCACGCTCAGAACCTCCGATAATTTCACCAATTCCAGGGAATAAAACATCCATTGCTCTTACTGTTTTTCCATCATCATTCATACGCATATAAAATGCTTTGATATCTGCTGGATAATCAAATAAAATTACTGGAGTTTTAAAATGTTTTTCTACCAAATAACGTTCGTGTTCTGATTGTAAATCAGCACCCCACTCTTCGATTGGATATTTGAATTTTCCTTTTTTATTTGGTTTAGAATTTTTAAGTATTTCTATTGCTTCTGTATAGCTTAAACGTACGAATTGATTATTTAATACATATTCTAAACGTTCGATTAATCCTAATTCTGAACGCTCTGCTTCAGGTTTTTGTTTTTGTTCTTTATCAAAACGCTCTGCTAAGAATTTTAAATCATCTTTACAATTCTCCATAGCATATGTTATAACAGATTTCATAAAGTCTTCTGCTAAATCCATATTTTGATCTAAACGAATGAATGCTACCTCAGGTTCAATCATCCAAAACTCAGCCAAATGACGAGAAGTATTTGAATTTTCAGCACGGAAAGTTGGTCCAAATGTATAAACTTTTCCTAAACCCATTGCTGCTGTTTCACCTTCTAATTGTCCAGATACAGTAAGGTTTGTAGATTTACCAAAGAAATCTTGTGTATAATCCACTTTTCCTTCTTCATTCTTAGGTAAATTTTCCATATCTAAGTTTGTGATATGAAACATCTCTCCTGCTCCTTCGGCATCAGAACCTGTAATAATAGGTGTGTTTACATATACAAATCCATTTTCATTAAAATATTTATGTATAGCAAACATTAATGAGTTACGAACACGCATGATAGAACCAAAAATATTTGTTCTGAAACGTAAATGAGCTTGTTCTCTTAAAATTTCTAAACTATGTTGTTTTGGTTGTAAAATTGTCCCTTTTAAATCATCAGACGGAGCAGTTCCTAAAATTTTAATTTCTTTAGCAACGATTTCTATGTCTTGTCCTGCTCCTTCACTTTCTACAACTTCTCCTTTGATACTTAAAGAAGCTGCTGTTGAAATTTGTTTTATAATTGATTCGTCAAAATTTTCGAAATTTACTACTACTTGAATATTATTAATTGTAGAACCGTCATTTAATGCGATGAAACGATTACTTCTGAATGATCTTACCCATCCATTTACAACTACTTCCTGTAGTAACAAATCCTTACCTTTTTCTAACAAGGCTTTAATTCCGTACGATTGCATAACTTTTTTTATTATTTATACTTACAAATTTAGTTAATATTTTATGTTACAAAAATTATAGGCATAATTTTTGTAAACTATTTTCGAATATACATAAAAATCGTTTACAATTATTAATTAATTAATTAATA
>DJDD01000014.1 GCA_002430925.1 Flavobacteriales bacterium UBA5933 | reverse complement strand
TAAAAAAAATCCGAAGAAATATTATTTCTTCGGATTTTTTTTACTTAATTACCCATCAATATATTTTAGGACGAGTTATTATTTACTAGCTTCGTTTAATAAATTTAAATCTTCTTGATCTAATTTAAGTTGAGGAGCATCAAATAAAGTTTTTAATTGATTTTGACTTGTTGCACTTACAATTGGAGCAGTGATTAAAGGGTTTGCTAATAACCATGCTAATGAAACTGTAGCAGGAGCAGAGTTGTGTTTATCTGCAATTGTTTCTAAAACAGTTAAAACATTTTTACCTTTTTGATCAAAATATTTTTTAATTCCTGCACCTCTTGGAGTTTTATCAAAATCAGCTTCAGTTTTATATTTTCCTGTAAGGAAACCAGCTGCTAAAGACCAATATGGGAAAACACTTAAATCATATTTTTCAACTAGAGAAGCATATTTATTTTCAAAATTTTCACGTTCAACTAAATTATAATGAGGTTGTAAAGCAACATATTTAGGAAAATTATTTTTCTCTGCAACATCAAATGATTCAATTAAACGTTCTGGAGAAACATTTGAAGCAGCGATATAACGAACTTTTCCAGCTTTTACAATTTCATCATAAGCAGAAAGAGTTTCTTCTATAGGAGTTACATTATCGTCAAAATGAGTATAATATAAATCGATATAATCTGTACCTAAGCGTTGTAAAGATTCATCAACAGATTTTAAAATATGTTTTTTACTTACATCAAAACCATGTTCTTTTGTTTCTGAGCCAACTTTGGTTGCTATAACTACGTTTTCTCTATTTTTACGTTCTTTTAACCATTTACCAATAATAGTTTCAGATTGTCCTCCAACACCATTTACCCACCAAGCATATGTATCTGCTGTATCAATAAAGTTAAATCCAGCTTCTGTGAATTGATCTAAAATATCAAATGATTGTTTTTCATCTAATGTCCATCCAAAAACATTTCCTCCAAAATTAATAGGAGCAATTTCTAAGTCTGTGTTTTTTATAATTTTTTTATCCATTGTATTTTAATTTTATGTTTTTTAAATTTCTAAAAAGCTGTATCAACAACTCCTCCATCTACTCGTAATGCTGCACCTGTAGTTGCAGAAGATAGCGGACTTGCAGTATATACTACTAAGTTAGCAACTTCATCAGCATCTACAAACTTTCCTATGATAGAAGATGGTCTTTTTTCTTTTACAAATTCTACTCCAGCTTCTTCAACACTTATTTCTTTTTCGTCTGCAATTTTTTTCATGTTTTTATAATTCGAGGCAGACCAAGTTGGACCTGGAAGAATAGCGTTTACAGTTACATTTGTTCCTTTTAAATGTTTTGCTAAACCTCTGCTTAATCCAAGATAAGCAGTTTTTGTAACACCATACAAAATCATATCATCTGGAATATTAATTGCAGATTCGCTTGATAAGAAAATAATTCTTCCCCAATTATTTTCTTTCATTTTAGGAGCATAATGTCTTGATAAACGAACTCCACTCATCACATTCACTTCAAAATCATGAAACCAAGTATCATCATTTGTTGTTTCGAATGGTTGATCTCCATAAATACCAACATTATTTACTAAGATATCTACTTCAGGAAGATTTTTTAGTAAATTATTCACTTCATTTACTTTTGAAAAATCAGCTACAATTCCTTCTACGTTTGCATTTGGAACATCCTTTTTTAGTTGAATAATACTTTGATCAATTTTTTCTTGTGTTCTTCCGTTAATATATACTTTTGTCCCTTCTTTTAGTAAACCTTTTGCTATAGCGTAGCCAATTCCTTCTGTAGAACCAGTTACTAAAGCTGTTTTGTTTGTTAATTGTAAATCCATTTTTTTATGTTTTTTTATATTTTTTTATATTTTTTTCTTTTTTACACGAACATTAAGTCCATCATCTTTATTCAACTGGAAAAATTCGAATAAACAAAATAGTCCAATAATAGCTGATAATTTTAATGCTAATTGAAAATCAACGACTTGATATGTTCCATGATTACCATGGTATAATGCAGAAAAATGTAATAAAATAGAACCTGTAGTAATTCCGACAGCAACAGATAATTGTTGTAGTGTATTATACAATGTATTTGCATTACTCATTTTATTTTTTGGAACATCAGAATAAGCTAGTGTAGTTAAGCTACTAAATTGCATTGATCGACTAAGTCCAGATATAAATAAAATTCCTGCGATTAAAGCATAAGGTGTTGTTGGTTCAAAATAACCTTGTATAAAAATTGAAATACTTAATATTAATCCATTAATAATAAGGACTTGTTTAAAATTGTATTTTCTTGTAATCCATATTGTTGCAGGTTTCATTGCAAGATTACCAACCATACTTGCCATATACAATAACCCTGCATTAAATGCAGAAAGTCCAAACCCTAATTGAAAAAATAAAGGTAAGAGATATGGAGCTGTATTAATAACAACTTTTGTAATGCTCCCCGAAATAGAAGTTATTTTATATGTTTTTATTTTAAATACCGAATAGTTAATTAATGGTAAATCAGTTTTAAAAGAGTGCAAGACAGATATTCCAAATGATAGAAATGCTAAACTTAAAATTCCTATGATTAAGTATATATTTCCATGATTACCATTGATAATTTCTAATCCAATCATAAAAAGTAATAATCCAATTCCGCTTAAAAGAAAACCTTTCCAATCAAGAGGTTTATTTTTATCATAAATTTTATTAGGAACATATTTTAAACTTAATAAAATAGCAATAATTCCTAATGGAATATTTATAAAAAATATCCAATGCCAAGAATGGTAAGTTGTAAAATATCCGCCAATAAATGGTCCACATATAGGTCCTGCCAATCCTGGCCAAGTAATAAGAGCAATAGCTGTTACAAGATCTTTTTTGTCCGTATTACCTAGAACAGCTAATTGACCAACAGGAACCATCATGGCTCCAAAGAAACCTTGTAAAATTCTTGCTCCAACAAAAGTTGGTAATGATTCGGATGAGCCACAAAGAATAGAACTAACTACAAATCCAGTTATTGCAGTAACAAAAATTGTTCTTGTTCCGTATCTTTCTGCAAACCAACCACTAATAGGAATAAAAACAGCTAGCATGATAACATAAGCTGTAATTCCCATACTCATTGTAACAGTTGAAACTCCAAAATCATGTGACATTTGTGGAATAGCTGTTGTAATTGCTGTTCCATCTACATTTTCCATGAAAAATGTTGTTCCAACAATAAGTGCAATAATGAGAGCGCTTTTTTGCATTTAATTTTTAATTATTTATTTAAATCTTTTTCTTTTTGTAGCATTTGAGGGTAAACTGGTAGAAAGTCGTAGGTTGGATAAAATTCTGTATTGAATCCTCCCCAAGCACCTTTTTCAAAGACATTATTTACTTCTCTTAAATATTGAGCACTAAATTTTAATGTAAGAATTTGTCCTATTCCCATTACAACATTCCAACTTAGTATTTTAGCATGACTGCTTGTTAGTTTTTCGTAGAATTTTTGTTTCATTACTTTCTCTTGAATAGCTTCTACAGGATTTGTTTGTTGATGACGTAAAACAACTGTCATCATAATACTATCATTATTAGAAGTGTTATTTTTATTCTGTGCTGAACAAAACGTTATAAGATATATAAGTGCAAATAATCTACTCATATTTTATTTTTTTAAAAAAGTTTTTAATGGAGTAATAAATTTTTCAAAAACCTCAATATGAGGCAGATGTCCAGTGTTTTCTATTTCAACTAATTGAGAACCTTTTATTTTCTTTTGTGTAGCTTTACCTAGTAATTCATAGTGTCCCATTTTTTCTGCTACAACAGGATCTTTTACATTTACTTTTCCAATTGCAGTTCTATCTCTAGTACCAATAATTAATAACGTTGGAACATTTAATTTATCAAACTCATAAATAACAGGTTGAGTAAATATCATATCAGATGTTTTAGCATTTACTAATGCTACTTTTGGATACTCTGGAGATTTTGTCCAACCCGTTAAAAGGTAAAACCATTCATCATATTCAGGTTTCCATTTATTGTCATAATAGAATCCAGCTTGGTATTTACGAGTTTTTTCATAATCAGCTTTTAATTCGTTTTGATAATTTTTTTCAATTGATGTATATGGAGCAACTAATTTCCAGTCTTCTAATCCCAGTGGATTTTCTAAAATTAATTTTTCTACTGTATCAGGATACATTAGTGTAAATCGAGTTGCAATCATTCCTCCCATAGAATGACCTAATAAATAAATCTTATTTATTTTTAGTTCATCTAAAATAGCTTTTGTGTTTTGCGCAAGCTGTTGAAAAGTAAATTGATAATCTGTTGGTTTAGATGATTTTCCAAATCCTATTTGATCGGGAACAATAACACGATAACCTTCCTTTGTTAATGCTTCAATTGTTGTTTTCCAATAAGCTCCATTGAAATTTTTACCATGTAATAAAGCTATAGTTTTACCATTTGGTTTTTCTGGATGAATATCCATATAAGCCATTTTTAGATCATCATTTTGACTTTTTAAATTTAAATAATGAACATCGTAAGGATATTCATAATTCGTCAACATGATATCTAAAACTGGTCTATTTGTTTGTGCTTTTGTTGTTGTAATAATACTTAGTAGAGTAAAAGCTGTTATCTGGATAATTTTTTTCATTGGTGTTATTTTAATATTTCCTCTAAAAATAAAAGAGTATGTTTCCAGGCTCTGTCTGCCATTATTTTATTGTATTCCGGAGATTCTGGATTGGTGAATGTATGTCCAGAATTAGCGTAAGTTATAATTTGCCAATCAGCTTTACCGTCATTCATTTCTTTAATAAGATTATTATAATCTTCTTTTGTTACACTTTTATCATCAGCTGGATTTTCAACTAAAATTTTAGTTTTGATAATGTTGTTAGTTCTTGTAGGATCTTTAAATAAACCTCCATGAATAGAAACAACTCCCACAACTGGTAAATCAGCTCTAGCAGACTCTAAAGCACCTGTACCCCCAAAACAGTATCCAATAATAGCTATTTTATCAATATTGATACCTTGTTTTTTTAATTGTTCTAGTGCTAGCTTAATACGATGTTGATAAGCTTTATAATCTTTTTTGTATTGTGTTGCTATTTTAGCAGCCTCAGTATTATCTTTTGGAATATTTCCTTCTCCGTAAATATCAGCAATAAAGGCTTTATATCCATTTTTTTGTAAGTCTAATGCAGCTTGTTTTGCTTCATTATCAATTCCTTTCCATGCTGGTAAAATTAATACAGCTGGTAAATTTTTTTCAGAATTAGAAGTAACTAAACCGTTTAGTTTTTGGTTACCATCTTTATATGTAACTGTTTTTAATTCTTGTGCTTGCATAATTGTAGTTATAAATAAGCAAATTGCTAGTATTTTTTTCATGATTAATTTTTATTGAGGTAATTTAACTTTAAATATTCTATATGGTAATTCTACTCGGTTTTCACCATCGTTCCATTTTGGATCTCTAGGTAATTGTGCGCAAGAAAAATATAAATATCCATCTGTACCAATTCCTAGAGAATCAGGCCAAATTAGACGTGAATCCTGAATCAAGGTATGTAATTTACCATCTGGACTTAAATATTTTATTGTATAATCTAGAGAGGTTGTTAAATAAATATTTCCTTTTTTATCTGCAATTAAACCATGAGTTATCCCAACATCTCCCATATTTTCAACTTTTTGTTCTAAATCTTTGTCAGATAATTTTTCATCTACTAAATATTTAGTTTCAATTCTAAATAATTGATTTTTATTAATCGGTTTGAAATAGAAATATTTAAAATCATGTGTCAATGCAATTCCATTTACATTAGACAAAAATGGTTTTCCATCTTTATCTCTCATATCAATACCATCATAAGAAAGAACGATAGAAGGATCGGCTAAAGTAAATTGAGTTTTTTCTAAAACTTTTCGTGTTTTTCCAGAATTCAAATCAAGAACAATAATTGCAGCTTGACCTGGGTCAGAAAAATAAGCTTTGTTTTTTTTGACATCTACACGAATATCATTTAAACCAGATGTTTTTTTATCTAAATCATCAAAAGTATAAATACGTTCAACCTTGTTAGTTTTAGTATTTATTTTTAATAATTTAAATTGCCCTTCTGTTTCTTTTTCTGTAGTTCCAAAAATTGATGCAGAAGGAGCTGGTTTAGAGTCTAAAACCCATAAAAAGTCATTCGCATCAACAAATAAATCTTGTACATTTACAAAATGATTTGCTTCGTCTCCTTTTTTATTCCACTCGATGTTTGGATAAGGAATTCGTTCTCCATTTACAATTTCTGTTAATCCATATTGATAATCATCATTTGCTTTTGGAAAAGAAACAAATAATCTATTATTAGAATTGACACTTACACCAATAGCCTTATATTTGTCTAAAGAGGCTGCGGTAATTAAATTATCATTATGATATTTTTGAGCAAAACTGTTCATACTTGTACATAAAGTTATTATAATTAAACATAAATGTTTGATTCGTTTTCTAATCATAATTTTAAGTTTTTAGTTAATTAATAATTTATCTTTTAAAATGCCTTTTTTTACAAGCTGAGGTTGTATAATATTATCATGACTAACAATTAATTGAATACCTTTATTTGTAAGAGTATTTAACCAATCCAATTGGTATTGAATTTTAGTAGCATCTTCACCAATACGTTTTATTTGTTCTTTTGGTTTTTGCTTTTTTTCTTCAATACCGGCATAAGACCAACTAACATCACCAGTAAAAAGGTATTCTTTTCCATTCTCCATTTTTGTGTAAACCATAATTTCTCCAGGAGTGTGTCCAGGTGCTTTAATTAAAACTACTCCAGGAGCAACAGGAAGAATATCATAAAAATCTACAGTTATGAAATCTTTAACTTGTGCCGAATCAATTTTTAATTCAGGCATTTGTGGTTTATTCAGTAATGTATTAATTTGTTGATATGTCATGATTGTTTTAGGAGCATTTTTTTTGTAATTTTTTGATCTTAAAACTCCTGCAACATGATCTCCATGTTCATGTGTAATAATTATTTTTTCAGCTTGATTTAATGCTAATTGAACGCTATCGTTTTTTGATTTGAAATAAGGTTGTTTAGTACCATTTCCAAAAAAGTTATGCACTTCTTCGTCCATTCCTGAATCAATCATAATTGTTGATTTTGGAAAAACTAATTGGTATGCAGTTCTAGCTTGTATATATGGTTTATCATCACCGCCTTCTATGGTAGCTTTAAAAGTTCTAGGGCTTTCAGCAAAAATTGTATAACGAACTTCTTTTGCTTTATCTCCATGAACAGATTCTGACGCTTTTCTAATTTTATTTAATAGGACATCATTATATTCTATTTTTTGTGCATTTGTTGTCACTAATAATCCAAAAGTTATTAGACAACTTATTAAAGTTTTTATCATGATAGTTTACTTTTATCAATATTAATTACTTTTTTAGTTGCAGCACTTTCCCTTGCAGCATCCATAACAAGCATCGTTTTATAACCATCCCATCCTGTTACAGGCGAAGGAGCATTATTTCTGATTGACTGAAATACAGCTTCAAAATAATTATAATAATTCCCATCTTCTGTAAGAATTGTTTCTACAATTTTCTCTCCATTTTCAAGATAAGTCAGTGTTCCTTGTTCAGATTTATCTTCACTGCTCCATGGAGTTGATTTTGGTTTTTCTCCATCTAATAATCTTTCTTCTTGTATATCAGATCTCGATTTAAGAAAACTACCATTTATTCCATGAATAATATATCCATGTTGATTGGCTAAAGAAATATCAGTTGCACGAACTTTAACTCTTTTATCTGGATATATTAGTGTTACTTCAAAATAATCCTCTACTGGAGAATTTGGTCTAAAGGCTGCAAAATCTGCGAAGACAGCATCTGGGACATCAAATAATTTTATAGCTTGGTCAATAACATGAGATCCTCTATTATTAAATTCGCCTCCACTTAGAGCTTGTTCAGTATGTACATCTCCTCGAGTTTTAGGAATGTAAAAATCATAAGAGATAGTTGCTTCTACAATTTTACCTAATTTACCAGAATTAATTACTTTTTCTGTTGTTAGAAAATCACTATCAAAACGTCTATTTTGGTAAACAAATAAATGTAAATTTTTAGATTTAGCTAATTCAAATAATTCTAATGCTTGTTCAGCATTATTAGTAAATGTTTTTTCTACAATTACATTTTTACCAGCTTCTAATACTTTTTTTGCTAACTCATAATGTGTATCAATTGGAGTATTTACAACAATTAATTCTGTAGTTTCATCATTTAATAATTCATCAACACTATCAAATGATTTTACATAATCATAATCTTTTTGAATTTTTTTTGAATTTCTTTCTACAGCACCAATTAGCTCAAAACCATCATGTAAATGTAGAAAAGGAGCAAAAAAAATAGAGCCAGAAAAACCGTATCCAATTATTGCAGTATTTATTTTATTTTTAGTCATTTTTAAATGTATTTTTTTGTGGTTTATAGACAGTTAAGATAGACTTTTAAATAAAAGAAATAAAGCATTAATAATAAATTATTTCAATTATTAATGCTTTATTTTTTAATTATATACCTAAAACGTTTTTTAATTCATCATGCATAACTTTAGCATCAACATCAACATTCGTCCAATATTTTACGCCAATTACACCTTGGTTAACTAACATTTGTAAACCATTTACGGTTTTGCAACCTTTTGCGATGGCTGTTTTTAAAAAATGAGTTAATGGAGGGTTATGTATTCCATCAGCAACAACCATTTCTGGTAAAATTGAATCAAAATTTATATTTAATTGATCATCAACATTAGGAAATAGACCAATACTTGTTGCATTAATTACAATATCAGAATCACTTTCAATAGAGTAATTATCAACCCAAGATACATAAGAAGATTTTGCATTGGTGTTAGTATTAACTAATTCAGCAACTTCTTTTCCTCTTTCTTCGCTTCTATTTACAATTAGTATTTCTTTGGCACCAGCTAATGCCATTTCTACAGCTACGGCTCTTGCAGCTCCACCAGCACCAAATAAAGTTACTTTTTTCCCTTTTGTATCAATGACTTCTTTCATTGCTTTCACGAAGCCTTTTCCATCAGTATTTTCGCCTATCCATTTGTTATCTCTTTTAACAATAGTATTTACAGCACCAATTAATTTTGCTGATTCACCTAATCCATCTAAATATTGTATAACATCTACTTTATGAGGAATTGAACAATTAAAACCAACCCATCCCATTGCTTTAGCACCTTCTACAGCATTCTTCAAATTTTCTGAAGTTACCTCGCAGTTTAAATAACGAAAATGTAAATTATGATGTTTATATGCTGCTTCTACCATAGCAACTGTAGGGTTTTCTGATGCAGGATTAGCAAATGATCCTGTAATTTCAGGTAAAAAATCTGTTGTCATTTTTTTATTGTGTTATATAAATTATTTTTCAAAATCATAGATATTTAGACCTATGTTTTCATTTTTTGTTTTTATTATTTTACTGTCTAATGGATAAATGTATATTTCTCCAGCACCACGAATATTTGCATCCAATAAGTGACCTGCTAAAGCTGTGTAATCATTTCTTCCTAATGTTATATGTAAATGGAGTAGAGGAGAACCATTGTTTTCAGAAATATTACCAGATAAATTAGCAATCTCCATTTGTTCTTTAAAAGTTTTATCTACATATTTTTTTGTCACTGGGTCAAAAAATCTTAGAGTAGCATTATTGGTAGCTCCAATTCCAGTAATTTGTCCAGATTTTATATTCTGACTTTTTACAAAATCAGTTAATGCGTCAATAATACTTGCTTTATCGTTTATACTTATGACATAAGTATTTTCTACTTTTTTAGCATTCCAAAGATTGCCTTTTATAATTTGTGCATTCATATGATTTGAGATTAATAAGATTAAAAAATTTAAGATGAATATTTTTTTCATTTTTTTGAAATTTTAGTAGTCTAAAGATTTGCTGTTTTTAATATCACCGATATATCTAGGAATTCCATCAGTGGCAATTATCAGTTCTTCTACAATGTTTTTTATAGAATTATCAGATAATGCATAAGGAACTGTTATAGGATTATTTTTGTTTGCATTTTTAACATTTACAATAGCAGATGAACTAAAGGCACGAATCATTTTTACATTAGGAAAATAATGTTGAAAAGAGTAATAGGCAACACCGATAGCTTTTGCTTCATTTGCTATATCACCATCTCGACCAGGGTAGGCATTGTCACATTCTAATAAAATTTTACCTTCAATCAATGTTCCAATTTGTTTACTAAGTGATGCTTCTGCTTTAAAAGGAACAGCAAGGACAATTATATTTCCTCTTTTTGCAGCATCTTCAACTGAAACTCCTTCTGATTGATGACCAGTTTTTTCGGCTAGCTCTTTAGATTCTTCAAGATTCAAACTACTAAATAAAACTTTATATCCAGCTTTTGCCCATTTTTCTCCTAATGTACTTCCTACATTTCCAGCACCTATAATTCCGATTGTTTCTTTTGTTGGAACCGAATAATCCGATTCTTTATATGATTTATTTTGTCCACATGCTGTTATAGAGCAAAATAGACAGAATAAAACTGTTTTTAAAATCCACTTTTTCATAATTATTTTGTTTTCCATTGTTTTATTAATCCTCCACTGCCAAATAATGGATCTTCTTGAGGAAAAGGAACTTTAGCAATATTTTTTAGAGCTTCTTCATGTTTATTTTTTTCTTCTTTTATTAGATCCCAAGTCATTCCATTAGGATAAGCACCAACTACAGTGAAATCATTAGAATGTGAAATACATTTGTGTCCAACTCCTGCTGGAATAATAAGAATGTCACCAGCTTCTATTTTAATTTTCTTACCATTAGGACCACCCATATGTACTTCAGCATTACCTTGGAAACAACCTAAGACTTCATGTGTAATGCTATGATAATGATGAAAATGATAAATACCCCATCGCCACGAATTGTACCAATTATTTGCTTTGAATTTCTTTTCTAACCAATCAGCACCAGTTGTACCTCTTTCAGAAAAAGCATTTTTATACACCAAAAGAGGGTAGTTACTATTTGGAATTATACCGTCATCTTTAAAAAAGAATTTTTCAGATTGCACATTTAAATTTAACAATGGGCCTAATTTTATAAATGGAATATATGCTAGACCCAATGTTGAATTTTTAATGAATTTTTTTCTATTCATTAATTTAAATTTTTATGTATAAATTCAGCTAAATCATTTATTTCTTGTTCAGAAATAGCATGTGACATTCCTTTGTAAGTATGAAAATCTATAGAATTTTTATTATCTTCTAACCATTTTTTTGATGCTTCAGCTTCACTATATGGAATTCTATTATCTTGATCTCCATGACCTATAAAAATTTCAAATCAGATGATTTGTCAAGTTTTTTATTATCTTTTATTCGACTAAAAATAGTACCACTTAAAATAGCAATTCCTTTTACTAATCTCGGATTTTCTAAACCTATCAAATAACTCATATTTGCTCCTTGACTAAACCCACCAATAAAAGTTCGATCACTTTTTACGTTATATTTTTTTTGTAAATATTTAATCAAATCTTCTACCTTTCGTGTACTTTTATCTAAATCCTCTTTTCGTCCGCCAAAATTGCCATTTTTATCTTTTTGATTTTTATACCATTGGTAATTTTTATTTCCAATTTTGTGAGGAGCTTGCGGGGTTACTACAATATAATTTTCAGGTAAAGACGCAGCTATAAGAAATAAATCTTCTTCATTTGCTCCATATCCATTATGCATTAGTATAATTAGAACAGGCTTTTCAGCCCCCTTTACATCACGAATCAGATAATTTAGAGAATCATTTTCTATAACAGTACTTTCTTTAATTGTATTATTTTCTGTTGTTTCAGTTTTTTTATTCTTGCCATTGCAACATATAAAAAGTAAACATATAGAAATAGATTATAATAACCCCGTAACTCTCATTATGCTAATTTTTCTAATAATGAAACTTCCATAGGCTCTTTCAATAATGTTTTTGAAAGTTCTGCCCAGTTTACTAAATGAGGTTGTTTTAGATGAACTTCTAATTTAGTTTTACTTTCCCATTCTTCCGAGAATACAAAAACTTCAGGATGATCTATATCTTGAAATAATTCGTATTTAATACAACCATCTTCTTTTCTTGTTGGATTAACTAAAGCTTCTAAAGCTTTTTTTGTTTCTTCTATTTTATCGTCTTTTGCGATACTTTTTGCAATTACTTGTAACATAATTTTATTTTTATTTAATGATTTTTTTAATTAGTTTATAACTTTTTTCTAAAGCAACTCCAAAAACAAGATGAGATCCATATTCCCAAACCCACCAAGATTTTGGCATCTCTTTTACTTTACCTTGTAATCCTAATTCTGGAACAGTAGATCCATGTGTTGCTAACCATACTGCAGAACCAGTAGCTAACCCCTGTAGAGGAAATGATTTTTTTTGCTGACTGAAAATCTTAGCATATACAATTCCAATGAATGCACCTAAACCATAATGAATGTATTTCATAGATTTTAGAGTGTCTTTTTTAGATAGGTTTTTATCAGTATAACAGTGATAAACTTGTTTTGATAATACAGCAGGAGGCATATTTTCTGGTTGACCATTTACATCAGCGCCCTTTAAATCTAATTCTTCTGAAGTAGGAGGGAAATATTTTTCACCGATTTCTTGAAGAGGAGGTTCAGCTAAAGATTTTACCCATGAAGCAAATAAGCCTATTGCAATACCTTGTAATACTATTTTTGAAGAATTTTTCATGTTTTATTTTTTTGGTGTCCAACGATGTAAATTTTTGTCTTTTAAACCATCAGGATAAGAAATTAATTCAATCAAGCTACCCCAAGGTGATTTAAAATAAACACCTCTGTTACGAGGTTCATTTTCTACATTAGCTAAAGGATGAGGTTCTGATAATAATTTTCCTCCAGCTAATTTTACCTGCTCAGTTGCTTTTTCTATATCATCTGTATATAATGCAATATGTTGCCAACCAAAATCATTTAAGTTAGCAGTGTCTTTCTGAGGTGTATTAGAAAATTGAAACATCTCTATTGTTGGACCATTTCCTATTTCTAATAAACGCATATGTACTATTTTACTATTTTTTGGAATACCTAATTGAGTTTCTGTTTCTTTACCTTCCATTGGTTTATCATCTTTTGGAAGTACATCATATAAAACACTAGCATTTAAGGCATTTTTTAAAAATATAGTAGCATCTTCAATATTAGGAACTGTTAAACCTATATGGTCAATTCCACGAAAAATTCCATTATTCATATTAATAGTTTTAGAGGTGGTTATATAGTTTATTTAAGTTTATTTTAAATTTTTTAGATAGTTGATAATTCCAATGACATCATCATTTCCAAATCCATTATCATGGGCAGCTTGGTAAGATTCAAAAATAGTTTTACCAAGAGGATAATTTGCTCCAGCATCTTTAGCTAGTAAAACATCTTTTAACATTAAATCTAAACCAAAAGCTGGTGTGAAATCATTCTCTAGTAACAAAGGAGTTTTTACTTTCGTAGCACCACTTCCACTAGCACTTTCGTTTATAATTTCTAGCATATCACCTTTGTCAATACCTAATTTATCTGAGAATAAAACTGTTTCAGCTAAACCTTGATATATCATAGACAAGAAATAATTAATAGAAAGTTTAGCAGCAATTCCTTTTCCATTTTCACCAAGATGTTTTACTAATTTTCCCATTTTATTTAAATAAGGTACAGCCTTTTCAACATCATTTTTATCTCCTCCAACCATAATGATTAAAGTTCCATCAGCAGCTGGTTTCGTACTTCCAGCAACAGGTGCATCAATCAAAGAAGCTTCTTTACTTTTTATAAGTTTAGCATTCTCTTTTGTAGCTTCTTGTGATATTGTGCTCATATCAACAAATAATTTTCCTTTAATGTCTAAAGAAACAATTTGTTCATAAACATCTTTTACAGCTTTATCATTTGTAAGCATTGTAAAAATTATATCACTATTTTCTACTAATTTTTCTATACTATTATAAATAGTAGATTGTTTTTCAAAATCTTTTGCTTTCTCAATAGTTCTATTATAAACAGCTAAAGAGAAACCTGCTTTTTCAAGGTTTTTAGCCATCGGATGTCCCATGTTTCCAAGTCCGATAAATCCTATTTTGTTTGTATTCATTTTTTTCTTTTTTTATGATGCAGGTAAACGGTCTGGCCATTCATTTGGTAATTCTCCACTAAATCCCATTTGTGGAATTTCATTTATTTCTAGCATTTCTTTTTCTGATAATTCAAAATCAAAAATGTCTATATTATCAATGATTCTATCTACAGTTGTAGATTTAGGAATAGGAATTACATGATGTTGTAAACACCATCTTAAACAAATTTGTGGAATTGATTTATGATGTTTTTCTGCTATTTTTTGTAATAATTCGTTATTAAAAACTCTTCCTCTTGCTAATGGAGACCAAGCCTCTACAATAATGTTTTTTTTATTACAATATTCTTTAACTTCTTGTTGCCAATAACCAGGATGAAATTCTATTTGATTGATTGCTGGGATTACTTTAGCAGTTTCTAACAAAGCCTCTAAGTGTTCCACTAAAAAATTACTTACACCAATAGATTTTATTTTTCCTTCCTCTTGTAAATCTTCTAAAGCTCTCCAAGTATCTGCATTCACTTTTTTCCAATTATCACCAAAATTTTTGTAATTGGCAGGCCAATGAATTAAATACAGGTCGATATAATCTAGCCCCAATTGGTTTAAAGAAGTATAAAAAGCTTTTTTTGTTTCTTCATAACCAAGATGTTCTCTCCAAACTTTAGTTGTGATAAAAACATCTTCTCTAGAAACACCACTTTCTTTTATACCTTTTCCTACAGCTTCTTCATTCTCATATCTTGCAGCACCATCAAGTAAACGATAACCATTTTTTAAGGCTTGTTTCACAGATTCTATTCCTTCTTGCTCTGTTGCTTTATAGGTTCCAAATCCAATAGGAGGAATTATGTTTCCATCATTTAATTTTATGTATTCCATTGTATGAGATTAATTTTATTATTGACTTTTTAATTTTTTCATAAAATCCATTATTGCTGGATGTAATTCATCAAATAAAGGATTTTCTTTATTTTTAATAATTACTTCTGTAAATAATTTTAAACCAAGTGCAAACTCATTTGAAATTTATTCTGAGTCAAAAATATTTCTAGAGCGAATCATATCAAAAATCTTAAATAAATCATCATGATTATCTAACTCAAAATTTAGAGTTTGTGAACCTTCTGTACTATTTTTATTTCTTTTTCCATTGTTTTAAACAATTGGAATAGGAGCATTTTGCTCAATTAATTTTTCATGTTTTAATTCTTTCCAAAAATCAGAAGGAATTGTAGCTTTAAAAGAGGCAGCATTTTCTTGTGCTTGTTGTACTGTATGTGCTCCTGGAATTACAGCAGAAACAACCTCTGGAGCAGCAGCAAACTGTAATGCGGCAGTTCTTAAATCTACCTTATGATTTTTAGCAATACGATTTAATGCTGTTAATTTTTCTTTTACCCCATTAGGAAATTCACCTCCATATAAGTAACGGTCTTTTCCTGATAAAAAACCTGCACAAAGAGGAGCTCCAACAACAATAGAAATATCTCTTTCAGAAGCTTTTGGAAACACTTTGTTTAAATCATCAGCATGATGTATTAAAGAATATTGACATGCAGATAAGAATATGTCAGGGTCAGCAACATCAATTGCCTTAATAATAGGTTCTATTGTATTAACACCAAATCCCCAACCTTTAATCAAGCCTTCTTCTCGCATTTTTGTTAATTCAGGCATAGCACCTTTAGCAGCAATATCAAAATATTTAAGCCAATCTTCTTTCATATCACCGTTATCTGGAGATAAATCATGAATAAAAACGATATCTAAAGAACCAACACCTAATCGTTGTAGACTATCTTCGACACTTTTTCTAACTCCATCAGCAGAATAATCATATTCATACGAAAAATTAAGTTGTCCCTTCCATAATCCGCGTTCTAGTTTAAAATCGTTATGAGGTTTCAAAATTCTTCCAACTTTTGTTGAAAGTGTATAATCTTCTCTTTTTTTATCTTTAAGAAATAATCCCATTCTACGCTCACTAATTCCTAAACCATACCAAGGAGAAGTATCAAAATAGCGAATACCAGCATCCCAAGCAGCTTCAATAGATTGTAAACATTCTATGTTCGGATTTTCATTAAATCCATTTCCTAAAGCAACTCCACCAAAACCTGCTTTATGTTTTGGACGAAATCTTTTGTGTTTATCTGAGTTTTTAAATTGTTCCATGGTGTTATTTTTGAATAAGTTTGTTGCGAAAGCAGGAATAGAAGACATTGTAGCTAGACCTGCTGATGCTAATGTTGTATTTTTAATAAATTTTCTTCTGTCCATGATTTCAAATATTAAAATTGGTTTACAAACTCATTGATTGTATTAATTTCTTCTTGAGATAAGTTAATATTAATTGCATTTGCATTCTGTACTGCTTGTTCAGCATTTCTTGCACCAGCTAAAGCAATTGTAATTCCGGCACGTTCTATAGTCCAACGTAAAACAAGTTGACCTAATGTTGCCTGATGTTTTTCAGCAATAGGTTTTAGTTTATTTAATAAAATTGTTATTTTTTCAATAAATTCAGGCTGAAAATGAGGTAAATTAGCTCTATGGTCACCTTCTTGGAATTTATAATTGGTATTAATTTTACCAGTTAGTAATCCTCTTTCTAAAGGACTGTATGCAAGAATTGATTTATTGTGTTTGATGCAGTAAGGGACCGTTTCATCTTCGATACCTCTATTAACCATACTGAAAGGAATTTGATTAGAGACTAATTTTAATGTCTTTTCAGCTTCCTCCATCTGTTTTGCATCATAGTTACAAACACCAGCATAACGAATTTTTCCTTGTTCTATTAGTTTTGATACTGCTTCAAAAGTTTCATCAATTGGAGTTGTAGAATCAGGCCAATGGATTTGATATAAATCTATATAATCTGTACCAAGGCGTTTTAAACTTTGTTCACATTCGTAAATGATACTTTCTTTACCAGCATATTTGTAAACATCAATATCTTTACCATCATTATTTTTACTATGCATAGCAAAATCACCTTTTACTAAGTCCCAACGCATTCCAAATTTTGTTAAAATTTGGACTTTGTCCCTTGAAATTCCTTTGATAGCTTCACCTACAATTTCTTCACTTGTTCCTTGTCCATAAATAGGAGCAGTATCTATAGAAGTTACTCCAACATCATAGGATGCTTTAATAGCTTCTATAGCATCATTTCTATCTGTACTTCCCCACATCCATCCTCCTGCAGCCCAAGCTCCAAAAGTTATTGCAGAAACTTCTAAATCACTATTTCCTAATTTTCTATATTTCATATTAAGTATTTTTTATTGTTGTTCAGTTTTTATTTTTACAACTAAATATGGAGGTTTTCTTAAATCTTTACCACCATTAAAACCTGGTAATCTATTCCATTGTCCAAGAGTTACATATAAATAACCATTGCGATAAGCTAATCCATCAGGCCAAACAAAATTTTCTTTGTCATGAGCAAGTAAAGTGTAATGTCCTTCTTTATTTCTTTTTAATACTGATTGTTGTTCAAAAGATCCAAAGAAAATTTTCCCTTTTTCGTCTTCTGCTAATCCATCACAAGCAGGATGTTCTCCTTCAAATTTTACGGCATCTTCCACTTGTTTTTCTGTCGCATTAAAATTGCTCAAAATAGTTGTTGGTAAACTGTATAATTTTCTTCCTGTAATGGCAGTCCAATAAAGTGTTTTTTCATCTGGGCTAATTGCAATACCATCTGCACCTCCATTTGGGAAAGTTTGATTTTTAAAATCATATTCATGTGGCTGACCTTCTAAAAAACCCATAAATTCAGGATCTGGAGAAGTAGAATAATGGTTAAGTAAAACTTCTTTTCCCTTTCCTGTTGCAACATCTAATACAATTAAAGAAAAATTTTGACCAAAGCCTGAATTAGCTATATATATTGTTCCTTGTTTACCATGAGAAAGATCTACTCGAAGATCGTTATAATGAGCTTCACTTGATAAAACGTTTTTAGGAACGATAACTGAATGAAGTATTTTTTTTGAATTAATATCTATTGCAACAACTTTCGCAGCTCCTTCAGGTATTTCTTTTATTCCAGCTCTCTTTCCATCGTCTAAAACCCATAAAATATCATTTTTATCTATATATATACCATGTGGAGAAACTAACCAATCTTTATAAGGTTTTGAACTTGGATAAACATAATCCTTTGAAGGGAAGGGTATTAATTTGTTATCAACTAATTCTGCAAGTGCAAATTCTTTATGATTATCTGCATGTCTTGGAAAACCAAGAAAAATACGATCATTTTTACTGACAGCAATACCAGAAGGATCTGGATTTGGAGGGTTAATTTTAGTTACAATTTCATATTTTGTTTGTGCATTTGTAGATAAAATACTACTAATCAAAAAGGTTATGAATAATATTTTTTTCATTTTTACTTATTTGGTGGAACATAATAATTGTCTTTAAGTTAAGACATTATTGTTGAACAGTTATAACAAAGGTTTAGAAAATAACTAACTTTATTCTTGTAATAACTTTATAAAAAATTGTAATTTTATGACATTAGTATTTTTTTATGAAAAAAAAGCAATATGAAACTTTATTAATTGAAGACATGGTTAGAGAGCAATATAATTTGCCTTTGCACAGTCATACATATTATGAAATGATTTATGTTTATAAAGGAACAGGACAACATTTCTTAAATAATAATGTATTTAATTACAAGACAGGAGATTTGTTTTTATTATCACCAGAAGATAAACATTATATAGTATATAGTAAACCTACGAGATTAATATTTATAAAGTTTACAGATGCTTATTTCAAAGATAATAAATATTTATCTCCAGATAATTTATTTATAAATTCACCTCTTTCTATGATGAGAAAGCAAATATTGAAAGAAGAGAAATTAATATTCGATGAACCATGTAAAACAATATTAAGAAAGACAATAGAAAATATTTTGTCATATAATTGTAAACCAAATATAACTTCATCTCCATTAGTATTTTTCCAGATTTTATCCATTTTTGGATTGGTTCGAGAAGCAGCTGATAAATTTAATATTAGAATAGATGATGGAGCTCCTAATAATGAAGATCTTATTTCATATATCAACCAAAATATATATGATCCTCAAAAGATAAGAATAAAGTCGATTTCATCACATTTCAATATCGCAGAGAATTATTTTAGTTCATATTTTAAGCGCAATTTTGATGTTTCATTTAGAGAATATTTAGATGATTATAGGATTAAATTAATTGAAAAGAGATTAGAATTTAAGCAAAATACTATTAAACAAATTGCAAATGAATTTGGTTTTACAGATGAAAGTCATTTAACAAATTATTTCAAAAAGCATAAAAATACAAGTCCATCACAATACACAAATAAATTAAAACAAACATTATGAAAATTTTTTTAAACAAACGTATTCCAGAAATAGGAATTGAATTATTAAATCACCCAAATATTGAACTTATTTTTCCTGATAAAGAAGAGTTGACACACGAAGAATGGTTGGGTTATTGTAAGCAAAGTGATGCTTTATTAAGTGTAGGTAAATCTAAATTTAATGAAGAATTTTTTGAAGAGTGTCCTAATATAAAGGCAATAGCATTATTTTCTGTAGGATATGATCATGTTGATATTGATGCTGCTACAAAACATGGTGTTGCAATTACTAATACACCAGATGTTCTGAGTAATGCGACTTCTGATACTTCATTCTTATTGATGCAAATGGTGGCTAGATACGCTTTTTTTAATTTAAATAAAGTAAGAAATGGTGAATGGTCTAGTAATTTTAATCCAATTGCTAATCTTGGTCAAGAATTAAAAGGTAAAACTTTGGGTATTTTAGGTTTAGGTAGAATTGGTTATGAAATGGCAAAAAAATGTATAGGTGCATTTGATATGCCGATTATTTACCATAATAGAAATAGACATCCAGAAATAGAAAAAGAATTGGGTGCTAAATATGTTTCTTTTGATGAGCTATTAGAACAATCAGATGTAATAACTATACATGCAAATTATACAGTAAAAGATCAACATAAATTTAATAAAGAAGCATTTAATAAAATGAAATCTTCTGCAATATTGGTTAATACAGCAAGAGGAGGTTTTGTGAGTGAAGAAGATTTATATTCAGCTTTAAAAAATGGAGATATATTCGGAGCTGGACTCGATGTAACTGAAAAAGAACCATTAGCTAAAGATTCAAAATTAAATACATTAGATAATATATGTATTTTCCCACATATAGGATCTGCAACAGTTGATGCTAGAAATGGAATGGCAAGAGTTGCTGCAGAAAATATTGTGGCATTTGTAGAAGGTAAAAAATTACCAACGATTGTTAACCCAAGTGTTTTTGATAATTAATTATTTTTATAGTTTAAAATCATAAGTTTTGGAGTATAAACAGAATTTAATTAATGAATTAAAATCAATTTTTAAAATAGGAAAAGCTAAAAGACATTGGACTATTCCTGTCATGGCTTCATTGTGTGTAGGTTTACCACTGTTAATAGGTTATTTTTTAGATAATTTTAGTGCTTCTTTGACTGTAAGTTTAGGAGGTTTAGTTATTTTATATTTACCCACAGAAGCAAATCTTTTAGGAAGATTATCTAAATTATTGCTATGTTCTTTTGGATTTATATTTTCTTATCTGATTGGAATTTTTTTTAGTTTTAATTATTGCATTTCTTATATAGTATTTGGAATTTTTTCTACAATAGTATACATTATTACAAAAAAAGTAAAATTAAACCCTCCAGGAACATTCTTTTTTATTTTAATAGCTGCTATGGCTAGTGGAATACCTTTTTCTTTAGGTGAGATACCTTACAGAATAGGATTAATGACTTTAGGAGTATTTTTTTCATGCTTTATAGCTTTTTTGTTTAGTTTATTATTTATTAAATCAGATATAAAAAGCGAAGCAAAAAATATTTTAT
>DJDD01000193.1:41185-41373 GCA_002430925.1 Flavobacteriales bacterium UBA5933 | reverse complement strand
TTATGTCAACATGTCATTTAATAATAATATGATGTCATTAAAATATACATTGGCACAATGATTGTCTAAAGTAAAATACATCAAATAAAAATGATGCATAATTTAGTTTAAAAAAAGTATAATCAATAATATAAAAAGTAAAATATAATATGAGCAAAATAATCGGAATTGACTTAGGTACTACAAAC
>DJDD01000193.1:32394-41051 GCA_002430925.1 Flavobacteriales bacterium UBA5933 | reverse complement strand
TGACTTAGGTACTACAAACTCTTGTGTTTCTGTAATGGAAGGTAGCGAGCCAGTTGTAATCCCTAATGCAGAAGGTAAAAGAACTACACCATCTATCGTAGCATTCGTAGAAGGAGGTGAAATAAAAGTTGGTGATTCAGCAAAACGTCAAGCTGTTACAAACCCAAAGAAAACAATTTATTCTATTAAACGTTTCATGGGTACGAAATTTAATAATGACGCTGCTGAAATAGGACGTGTTCCTTACTCTGTAGTTAAAGGAAACAACGATACTCCTGCAGTTGATATAGATGGACGTAATTATACTCCACAAGAAATCTCAGCAATGATTTTACAAAAAATGAAAAAAACTGCTGAAGATTACTTAGGACAAGAAGTTTCTAGAGCTGTAATTACAGTTCCTGCATACTTTAATGATGCACAACGTCAAGCAACAAAAGAAGCTGGTGAAATCGCAGGTTTAAAAGTAGAACGTATTATTAACGAACCTACTGCCGCTGCATTAGCTTACGGATTAGACAAAGCAAATTCAGATAAAAAAATCGCTGTTTACGATTTAGGTGGTGGTACATTCGATATCTCTATCTTAGAATTAGGTGACGGTGTATTTGAAGTATTATCTACAAATGGTGATACTCACTTAGGAGGTGATGATTTTGATGATGCAATCATCAATTGGTTAGCTTCTGAATTTTTAGCAAAAGAAGGTGTTGATTTGAAAAAAGACGCAATGGCTTTACAACGTTTACGTGAGGCTGCTGAAAAAGCTAAAATCGAATTATCTTCTTCTGCACAAACAGAAATTAACTTACCATACGTTACTGCTAACGAAACAGGACCAAAACACTTAGTTGAAACATTAACTCGTTCTAAATTTGATCAGTTAACTGAAAGCTTAGTTAAACGTTCTATGGATCCTTGTCAAAAAGCATTAAACGATGCTGGTTTATCTATTTCTGATATTGACGAAGTTATCTTGGTTGGTGGTTCTACACGTATCCCAAAAATCCAAGAAGAAGTTGAGAAATTTTTTGGTAAAAAGCCATCAAAAGGTGTTAACCCTGATGAAGTTGTTGCTATTGGTGCTGCAATCCAAGGTGGTGTTTTAACAGGTGATGTAAAAGACGTATTATTATTAGACGTTACTCCACTTTCTTTAGGTATCGAAACATTAGGAGGTGTATTCACTAAATTAATTGAAGCAAATACTACAATTCCAACTAAAAAATCTGAGGTTTTCTCTACAGCTGTAGATAATCAACCAGCAGTAACATTAAGAATTGGACAAGGAGAGCGTCCTTTATTTAATGACAATAAAGAAATTGGACGTTTTGATTTAGTTGATATCCCACCAGCACAACGTGGTGTTCCACAAATCGAAGTTACTTTTGATATTGATGCGAATGGTATATTAAGTGTTTCTGCAAAAGATAAAGGAACAGGAAAAGAGCAATCTATTAAAATTGAAGCTTCTTCTGGGTTATCTGAAGCTGATATCGAAAGAATGAAAAAAGAAGCTCAAGAAAATGCTGCTAAAGATGAAGAAGCAAAACAAACTATTGAAAAAGTAAATGCTGCTGATTCTTTAATTTTCCAAACAGAAAAACAATTGAATGAGTACGGAGATAAAATCCCTGCTGATAAAAAACAACCAATTGAAGAAGCTTTAGCTGAAGTAAAATCTGCACACGCTGCAAAAGATATCGCTGCTATTGATGCTTCTATGGAAAAATTAAATACAGCTTGGAATGCAGCTTCTCAAGAAATTTATGCTGCAATGAACGAAGGTCAACAAGGTGGAGCTGATGCTCAACCAGGTGCTGATCAAGCGCAAGATAAAAATGATGGTGTAGAAGATGTAGACTTCGAAGAAGTTAAATAATCCACTCCATTTAAATATAAAAATCCTCAAACTAATGTTTGAGGATTTTTTTTGTTTAATATTTTTTGGGCAAAACCTTCGGTACACGCTTTATCGTTCCCAATCTTTTATACTTGTATTTTAATTAATGAAATGGAAACAATTATAAAAGGATTTCCACTTCAATCGTTTTTGCATTTCTATGTGATATAAAAATTGTAAGCTTCCGAAAAATCATTGTTTATTACTGTACTGATTTAGCGAATAAAAACAACCTTGTAACAGTTGTTTTTGTTAGCTACTTTTCCTAACAACTCGGACAGAAGCAACATTATTGTTGCGTTTTATTTCATAAAAAAAACCGCAAAGAAATATACTTCTTATACGGTTTTTAAATATTAATAAAAATTTGACTCTATTTTTAGTGTCCAGCACTGATAACTCTACCTGCACCTTTCTTAATAAAGAATAAGATAAAAGGAATACATATAAGAAATAAAACTCCTAAGTATAAGAATACATCCATATATGTAAGTACTGTTGCTTGTTTTGTTACTTGTAAATCTAACAATTCATAAGCTTTGTTTAATGCATCATTGGGTGCAAATCCTTTGCTTACAAAACTCATTTTCATCTGTTGGATGTATGTTTGAACTTCAAACTTAGCACTATCAAGATGAGTAACTAAATTTAATCGATGGCCAACGGTCCAACGAGAAATAAATGTTGTAATAATTGCAATACCAAAAGACCCTCCTAACTGACGCATCATCCCAGTAAACGCAGCACCTTCTCCAATCTGTTGTCCTTTTAAACTAGATAAAGATAAAGTTGTAATTGGTACGAACAATAATCCTAAACCAACTCCACGAACTACTAATGGCCAAAAGAAATGTTCTGAACCTGTGTCGGGTGTTAGTATAGTGAATGACCAGAAACTATAGCAAAAGAAAATAAAGAATCCTCCTGCAACTAGATATTTTGGTTCTACACCTTTTTGTAATAATGTCGCAATAATCGGCATCATAAAGGCTGTCATAATCGATGAAGGAATTAATAATAATCCTGCATCTGTTGCTGTCCAACCAAGTATTGACTGTGTGTAAATTGGAATTACGAATGTTGATCCGTATAAACCAAACCCTAAGATAAAGGACAAAATTGTTCCTATTGCTAGGTTATTATCTTTTAACACTTTTAAGTTTACAATTGGATGGTCGAAAACCAATTCTCTCCAAATAAATAATATGAAACCAAAGAAACTTACTATAGATAACACAAGAATTGTTTGGTCTGCAAACCAATCATCTTGTTGACCATGTTCTAATACATATTGTAGAGAACCAACTGCTATTGCTAATAATAATATTCCTAAAAAATCTACTTGATTTAATTTAGATTTCTCAGCATATTTTGGACTTTTAACAAATGATATTGTTAATAATGTTGCTATAATTCCAATTGGAATATTGATATAGAATATATAAGGCCAAGACCAATTATCTACGATATATCCACCTAATGGAGGACCTAATGTAGGACCTACAATAACCCCCATACCATAAATAGCCTGAGCTAAACCTCTTTTTTCTGGAGGATAACTTTCTGTTATAATTGTTTGTGAGGTTACCAATAATGCACCACCACCAAGTCCTTGAATAAATCGGAAAAGTATAATTTCCCACATTGTTGTGGCATTTCCACATAGGAAAGATGCCGCAGTAAAGATAATGATAGATGTTGCAAAATAATTTTTTCGTCCAAATTGTTGTGACAACCAACTTGTCATTGGAACGACAATTACATTGGCTATTGCGTAGGCTGTTACAACCCACGCAATATCTGTTAAAGACACACCTAAACTACCTTTCATATCATTCATTGCAACGTTAACAATTGTTGTATCAACAATTTCTAACAGCGCACACATGATGGCAGTTATGGTGATAATTACACGTCTTGAACCATATTCAATTAAATTATTATTTTCCATAATATATTTTTTGAATAGGTTTTATTACTTCTCAGTAGTGTTCGATTTTAATAAAATATCAGCTTCAACATTCATTCCTGGACGAATCAATTTCAACATATCATCTTTTTCGTCTGTAAATTCTATTTTAATTGGTAAACGTTGAACTGTTTTCACAAAGTTACCAGAAGCATTATCTGGAGGTAATAAAGCAAATTTAGCTCCTGTTGCTGGAGATAAAGAAGTTACTTTACCTTTAAATTCATGATGAGGATAAGCATCAACTACAATAATTGCTTCCTGACCTACTCTAATTTTCTCTAATTGAGTTTCTTTGTAGTTTGCAGTTACATAAATTTGTTTTGTATTAACAATATTAAACAAAGATTGTCCTGCTTGTACAAATTGACCTGGTTGTAAATTAATTTTAGATAATTGACCATCTTCAGCAGCAATTACATATGTATAAGATAAATATAATTCAGCGTTTGCAATATTTGTTTTGTATTGACTAATTGCAGCTTCAGCAACTTTTATCTGTGCTTTAGAAACATCAGATTGCGCTTTAGAAGTATTAACTTGTTGAGATGTAGCTTGAGCTTGTTTAGTTGTAGCAGCTAATTGTGCATTTGCTACTTGTAACTGTCTTTCTGCAGTTTCTTTTGCAGCTAAAGCTTGCTCGTATTGTTGTTTTGTGATAGATTGATTTTTATATAATTTATTATATCTATCATAATCATTTTTAGTTCTCCAAACTTGAACTTTTGCTGTTTCTACGTTTGCTTTTGCTGTTTCTATTGTTGTAGTTGCAGCAACTGCACCAGCTTCTGTAACACCAATTGTTACACCTGCAGTATTTACATTAGCATGAGCAACACTTAATTGTCCTTCTGCTTGTAATAAAGCAGCTTTAGCCTCTTGTAATTTTAAAGCATATTCTGATTGATCTATAACAACCAAAGTATCCCCTTTGTGAACCATTTGGTTATCTTGAACTAATATTTTTTCTATATACCCACTAACTTTTGGTATCACAGGAGTTATTTTAGAATCAACCTGAGCATCATCTGTAACCTCATGTGATAAACTATGTAAATATTTATAAACTCCGTAACCTCCTCCTAAGATTACTAAAGCTCCTAAAATAATAATAAACTTAATATTTATTTTTTTCTTTTGTTGTTTATTTTCTTCCATTTCGGTATGTCTTATTGTACGTTATCTAGTAAAATTCCTGTTGTATAGTAATATTCGTAGATTGCTAATTGCTCATCAGCATCTCCTACTACTTGATTTATTTTTGCTTGTAATTGTTGCACATCAGCTTCTAACAAATCGTTAGTATCAGCTAATCCGTTTTCATTTTTATCTTTTACAATTCTGAAGTTTTCATTTGCTTGCTCTACAGCTTCATTATAAACAAGATTTTTCTTCTTAGATAAATCATATTTTTGATAAGCTTCATTCATTTCAACTTTAGCTTTATCTATCGTTGTTAATTTCTGAAGTTCATTTTCTAATTTTTCAGCTTTGGCAACATCAACATCAGCTTTGTTTTTATACAAAGAAGATATATCATATTTCAATCCAACACCTACATTAGTAGCATTTGTTACAGTAGCTATTTTATCTAAATTCATTGATAAGTAACCACCTGAAACTGAAATTTGAGGATAATATTTTGATTTAGCTATTTTGATTTGATTGTCAGCTATTTTATCTTTTAAATCATAGCTTTTGACATCATTTCTGTTTTTATAATCTTGAGAATTACTGGCAATATTTTGTAATTCTTTAACTTCATCAACATGAACAACCGTGTTTTCATCTTGACCTGTAAGAATATTCAAACGATAGTTTATATTTCTATACTGCGTTTCAGCTTCGTCAATAGCAACTTGTACATTAGAAGCTTGTAATTTCACTCTCAATAAATCATTTCTTGGGATAATACCATTATCTAAGAAATTTTGGAA
Organism: Flavobacteriales bacterium UBA5933; assembly: GCA_002430925.1. GTDB lineage: Bacteria > Bacteroidota > Bacteroidia > Flavobacteriales > Weeksellaceae > Empedobacter. The sequence continues at coordinate 35,242 of DJDD01000193.1, read as the reverse complement.
ATCTTTTACACGTTGTTTAGCTCTAACTAAGTTTTCATTTAAAACATCAATCGAACGTTGTGTTTTGTATAAACCAAAATATAAGTTTATAGCTTCCCAAACAACATTTTCTTTTGTTGCATTAATTTGTAAGTTAGAAAGATCAACCATCAACTCACTGTTTTTAATTGCATTTTTAATTTTAAAACCTGCAAAAACTGGAACTGAAACATTCGCCTGACCAACAAGTAATTGATTAGGAACTATTGTACTACCACCAGTACTTTCAGTTGGAATTTTAAGATCTACATTAGGTTTGAATATATGCAAATATTGTCCACTAATCGAAATATCTGGCAAACGATTGTTTTTTGCACTTTGTACTTTATACTCATTTGTTCCTTTAGATGCTTCAGCAACTTTTACAGATTTACTGTTCTGTAAACTTTGTTGAATAATTTCTTCTAATGAAACATTTTTGTCTTGAGCATGAGCTAAAGTTGCAATAACTAAACAAATCGGTAGGAAAATTTTATTTTTCATCGTATTGTATAATTGCTTTTAAAGAATCTATTAAAAAAGGAGAATATTGTTCATGAATACGTTCAGAAAACTCTTCATGTGTAGATAATCCCCATAATTTAAGGTATGTTTTTTCATTTAATATAAAATAAGACGCGCTCCCTATCACAACCATTATGACTGCTTCAGCAGGTGCTTTACGCTTAAATTCGCCATCGTTATAACCCTTCTCAATAATTTCATCAATATAAGACAAGTTTTTCATTTTCAAATCATTTACTCGGTCATCTACTTCTAAAATTGAATTATTTTTTGAATATTCTCTAACCATGATTCGATGAAATTCTGAGTTATTTAAAATTCTATCTAAAAATTTTCTTAGAATTTCACTTAATTTATCAAAAGAACTTATTGAATGATTTTTTGAAATTTCCTCTAATTCTGAATTAAAGACTGAGATACGCCAATTAAATAAACATTCTACTAATTTATTTTTTGATCCAAAATAATAGCTAATCATAGCTATATTTATGTTTGCTTCTTTCGCGATCTCTCTTATACTTGCTGCATCAATACCTCGGCGACCAAAAACATTTTCGGCTGCTCGTATTATTTGCATTTTTTTTTCTGAAAATTCCATACGGGAAAAAATTGACGTTGCAAATTTAAACAAACGTTTAATTAAATAAGATATTTTAAGTATTTATTTTTATATTATTTTGTAATATATTGAATAACTTTCTTTTATGAAAGAAAACTTTTTACATTACCTTTGGTTTTATAAACTATTTAGTCAGAATAATTTGAAAACTTATCAAAATAATGAATATTTAGAAATCATTAATTTTGGAAAAAAAAATTATAATTCTGGACCAGATTTTCTAGAAGCAGAAATTATAATAGCGAATAAAATATGGATAGGTTCGATTGAAATTCATGTTAACTCTTCAGATTGGAACAAACATAAACATTCTAACGATTTAGCATATAAAAATGTAATTCTTCATGTTGTATGGAACCATGATTGTGAAATTGATGTATTAAGGCAAAGAAATGTTCCGACGCTTATTCTACAAGATTTTATAAAACCCGAAATTATTTGTAATTACAAAACAATTATAAATACCGAATTAGATAAAATTCACTGCAAAAAATTTATAAAAAATATAGATTTGAAAAACTTTTCTTTTTGGCTTGAAAAAATTCTAGTCGAACGTTTTGAAGAAAAAACTGAAAATATTTTAGATATTCTAAAAATAAATCATAACAATTGGGAAGAAACATTATTTAAAAGTTTAGCCAAAAATTTTGGTTTAGCTGTAAATGTTAATGCATTTGAGGTTTGGAGCAATTCCTTTGATTTTAAAATAATCCAAAAAATTCAATTTGATGCATTAAAAATTGAAGCATTATTCTTTGGTCAAGCTGGTTTTTTGACTGAAAACATAGCGAATGAATATTATAAAAATCTGCAAAAAGAATATGAGTTTTTAAAAGCTAAATATCAACTAAATCCTATTTCAAATGAGTTATTTCGTTTTTCGAAAATGCGCCCGCTTGGTTTTCCTACAATTCGTATAGCGCAATTAGCAGCTCTATATTATTCCTACAATAATTTATTTTCAAAAATAACATCAATTTATGATTTGAATTCATTTTATCTGCTTTTTGAAAACATTCAACTCAATCCTTTTTGGGATACACATTATACATTAAAATCAGAATCGACAAAAAAAATAGGAAAGAATCTATCTAAAGACAAAATCAATAATATTATCATCAATACTATTATTCCTATACGATATACTTATGATCGATATAATGGAAAAGAAAATATAGATTTTTACTTTAATTTATTAGAAAATATTAAACCTGAGAAAAATTCTGTTTTAGATGAATTTGAAGCAATTGGATTTGAGAATAAATCAGCTAAAAACTCACAAGAATTAATTCATCTTAAAAAAAGATATTGTACAGAAAAAAAATGTTTAAATTGCGCTATTGGAAATGAAATCCTAAAATGAAAGATAAAATAAGAAATTTTACTGAAAATGAATGGTTCAATGTTATCTCAAGATTTGCAGATAAATTAGGTGTTCGCGTTGTAAAATTACGTTTAATATTTATCTATTTATCTTTTGCTACTTTTGGACTTACATTTATAGGATACTTTATTATGCTTTTCTTTTTTTGGGTAAAAGACTGCCTTGTTGTAAAAAGAAAATCAGTCTTCGATCTATAATTTTTCCGATTTTAAATATTTAAAACCTATTCTATATTTTTTATTTTTTAGCTTAGTATAAAATAATAATTATTCTTGTTTTGTATTAGTTAATTTATAAAAGAT
>DJDD01000193.1:24534-32264 GCA_002430925.1 Flavobacteriales bacterium UBA5933 | reverse complement strand
ATAAAAGATAGATATGAAATATTTAAAAAAATATTTTTTCCATATAACTAAATTACAACGCTTAGGATTATATATTGTTATAATCATGATTCTTTTATTTGAAGTTGTACAGAATATTTCTTTTAGAAATAATGACTTCAGTTTAACTGAAGCAGATAAACTATTCTTAAAAGAATATAGCTCATCATTAGCAACAAAAAAAGATTTTTCTTATAAAAATCGTCAATTAAAAGATTCTATCTCTCCATTTAATCCTAATGATTTTACAAAAGATAATTGGCTAAGTCTTGGTTTTTCAGATAAACAAGCTGATATTATTTTAAAATATAAAAAAATTGTTGGTGGGGAATTCAAATCAAAAGAAGAATTTAGTAAATGCTATGTTATTGATGAAGAAAAATATCAAAAACTAGAACCTTATTTATTACTTCCTTCAAAGAAGGAAGTAAATAAAGATGTAAATACTCCATCTGTTACTTATAAAAATTTCAATCCAAATGATTTACCTCAGCAAGGATGGGAAAAATTAGGTTTTTCTGCTAAACAAGCAGAGATAATAATGAAGTACAAACAAATTTTAGGTGGAAAATTTACAAGTAAAGAACAACTTAAAAAATGCTTTGTAGTATCTGATGAAAAATATTTGGAAATGAAACCTTATATTTTATTACCAGAAAAAATAAAACAAGACGAAAAATTCGCGATAAAACAAACTAAAGCTAAAATAAATTATTCCTCTTTTGACCCGAATTTGTATACGGAAAAAGATTGGCAAAAGATAGGATTTACATCCAAACAAGCTGAAACCATTATAAAGTATAAGAAAATATTAGGTGGAAAATTTACAAGCAAAGATCAGTTACGTAAATGTTATGTAATTTCTGATGAAAAGTATATAGAATTAGAACCATATATCACATTTACTACGAATAATGAGCAAATTGAAAAAAAATCAGAAACAAAAGCAAATGAAAATAGTGTTTCAAAAAATGAGATAAAAAATAAATTTAATCCCAACGATTTAACAAAAGAAGAATGGATAAAGCTAGGTTTCTCTGAAAAGCAAGCCAATACAATTCTTAATTTTAAAAAATCTTTAGGAGGAGAATTTAAAGATGCTCAAACATTAAAAAAATGCTACGCAATAAGTGACGATAAATTTAAAGAAATAGTGCCGTATTTATATTTCAAATAATAAATATAGTTTTTAGTTAGGTTAGGTAAGATAAACGCGTTTTAGGATTTTCCTATACGCGTTTATTGATTTTAGTAATTATCATTTTTCATTGCTGTAAATGAAAAAAGTCCCGATAATAAAATTTAAAATTCTATCATCGAGACAATTTATATTTAATAAAGTTATTTAAACTTTTTTTGAATTATTCCTAATTGTTAATTATTTGTTATTCGTTTGCAATAGTGATTGAAGCGACATCCTTTTTTGATTGGTTCTTCATTACGACTTTGCTTAATGACCAATCTAAAAAGATATAGCGAAAAGCACGGTGCGAAGCAATTGCCCAAAAAATTAAACAACCTAACTATTAAAGAAATTAGTAATTAAATAAATCTTCTAATGTTAATTCTTTTACTTGTCCTAACTTCTGTACAGAAGGCCAATCAAGATTAGATTTATCACCAACTAAACCAACATTATATTTTTGTCCTTTAATATGTTTATTAAAGAAATCATTTAACTGATCTAAAGTTAATGTTGAAGTTTGCGCATAAATATCTTTATTGATATCATAATTTAAACCTCTATCTTGTAATGATAACCAGTAAAAGAAAATATTAGATTTTGTATAACGTTTTGTAGCAATTTGTTTTAATGCTGCTTGTTTAGAATTTTCGAACTGATTAGGTGCTTTTGGCATATTATTCATCAATTCATTCATTGCTTCTACAGCTTGTGGTAATTTATTTGCTTGTGTACCTATACTTGCTCTTACGTAATTGTATAAATCTTTTTTGTTTGCATTAGAATAACTAGATCGCGCAGAATAAGCCAATGACTTAGATTCGCGTATTTCTTGAAAAACAATAGAAGATAATCCTCCACCAAAATACTCATTAAAAATTCCTGATGGTGTTAATAAACTTGTATCGTATTTAGAATCTCTAGCAATGAAGTTTATTTCTGCTTGTACCATTTCATAAGGTGCAAAATATACTTTACCATCTGTTATTGGTTGTGGAAAATCTTTTTTAGAAGTGTATGTTAAATTTTTACCTAAATTATGGTTCTTTTCTATTGCTTTTTTAGTTGCAGCAGCATCATTCCCGTAATAGAATATTTGATGTTTATAATTAAAAAAGTTTTTAATTATTTGAGTTAATTCAGTTGGATTAATATTCTTTAACTCTGTTTCAGATAGAATATCTCTAAATCGGTTATTCTCTCCATATTGTGCATACATGTTTAATGCGTACGAAATTGCATTCTTATTCTTTTTAGAATTTTCTCTCGATTTTAAAATTGTATTCACATACTCTTGGTAAGAAGCTTTATCTGCAACTGCATCAGTTATTAAATGCTCGAATAATTTTATTCCAGCATCCAAGTTTTTTTGTAAACCAGTTAAATAAACATATGTTCTATCTGCTCCTGAACTAACACCAAACTCTACTCCTATTTTATAAAACTCTTTTTTAAGATTTTCTGGAGAATATTTAGAAGTTCCTAAATAATCTAAATAGTTAATTGCTAAACCTAATTTGCTATCATTATCAGATCCTATATCAGAAATATAATAAACTGAACTAAGATCGTTTGTTTTGTTATCAATCGAAGTAAATTTTACATTTTTGATTTTACTTTCTTTCAGTTCTTTTTTGAAATCAACAAAAACAGGAGCAATTTCCTTCACTTCCAATTTCATGAAATCTTTATAAAACTGAGATTCAGCATCACGATTTAATTGAATTGGTGTAATTCCAGGATTAGAAACACGAACTAAATCTTTATTTTCTCCTTGTCTTTTATAAACAATTACATAATTATCATTGTAATGTTTTTTAGCAAAATCAATTAATTCTTGTTTTGTAATTCGACCTATTTCATCATATTGATCTACAACCTCAGCCCAAGGAACATCATTAATATATGATTTGTATAAATTAGCTGCTAACGCTCTTGGGTTATCCCAACTTTGTAAACGAGATTTTTTTAAATCGTTTACAACAGCTTCAATCATCCAATCATCAAAATTCCCTTGTTTGATATTGTCTATTTGTGCTAAAATTAAATCTCTGACTTCTTCTAAACTCTGACCTTGTTTTGGAACTCCAGAGAAAGAATGCATTCCGTAATCACGGAAAAACGAAGCTCCACTACTCGCTCTTAAAGCTTTTTGTTGCTGATTGATGTTCAAATCAATTAAACCTGCTGTAGAATTACTTAAAATATAGTCAATTAATGTTACATATTTTGCATCAGAACTATTTGCTCCATCAAAACGATAAGCAAACTGTACACGTTCCGAAGATGGACTTGCAACTTCTTTTGCAACGATACTTTTTATTGGCTCTTCTTTCGCAACATATTGCTCTGGTTGAGGTTTTGTTTTGTAGCTACCAAAATATTTATCAATTAATGGAACAGCTGTATCAAAATCAAAATCACCAATTAACATTACTGCCATATTATTTGGCACATAATATTTATCAAAATAATTATGAATAGCAACCATCGAAGGATTCTTTAAATGCTCTGATGTTCCTATTGTTGTTTGTGTTCCATAATGAGATTGAGGATAAAGATTCTGCATCAATTTATAATAAACTAAACGTGCATCGTTATCTTGCGCTCTATTAAACTCCTCGTAAACGGCTTCTAATTCTGTATGAAATAATCTTAATACTAATTCATTAAATCGTTCAGATTCTACTTTCAACCATTTTTCTAATTCGTTGTTCGGAATATTATTGTGGTAGATTGTTTCTTCTACGGATGTATGAGCATTTGTTCCTGATGCACCCAACGACGAGATTAATTTATCGTATTCATTTGCTACAGCATATTTTGATGCTTCTTGCGAAACCTCATCTATTTTTTTATAAATCGCAACTTTTTTAGCAGGATCAGTTTCTGCTTTATGTTGCTCATATAAATTAGATATTTCTTGGATTAAAGGTTTCTCTTTGTTCCAATCTTGTGTACCTATTTTAGAAGTTCCCTTAAAAACCATGTGTTCTAAGTAATGTGCCAAACCAGTATTATCTTCTGGATCGTTATTAGAACCTGTTTTTACAGCAATATGAGTTTGAATTCTTGGTTCGTCTTTTAATTGAGCTAAATAAATTTTCAACCCGTTTTTTAAGGTATATATTCGTGTGTTCGAAGGATCGTTTTCTACTATTTCGTAAGTATATCCTTTATTATCAGTTTTTTTCACTGTTTGTAGTTGTGCATAAGTTAGAACGGAATTAAATAAAATTCCGCATAAAAAAATAGATTTCCTCATATGTTACTTTTTTTAAACAGTTTAAAGTTAAGAATTATAATCAATTATATTCTTACAAATGAGATATGATGTACTATTAATTTAAATAATAAATGATTTACAAAGATATAAAAGAGTTAATATATACTATCACTTTATTGGTAAAATGGGATATAGGATAAGTTTATAAAAATTATTTTTTCCGATAAGTTGATTTTTTTTATCTCGTAATATATTCATGATACTATGAAATGATAGTATCATGAATTAGATTAAAAAATAAACCTCCTTAAAATAACTTTTAAAGAGGTTTAATTTATATTATTTTGTTTTTTTCTTGTAAAAAATTGGAGTTGTATAGCAGTTACCAATATTGTATGTAGTAGATTATTTTAATATTTGATATTCAGCTTCAGCTTTAAAGATTCGATATTCTAAGTTCCAGTTTTTTGGAATATAATAAGGAATAGGAAATGCATAATGATAATTATCAATATTTTTATAATTACTATAGATTTTCTTAGTAATTTTTGGTTTATCTTTATTACAATCCCCATTGTAACCTTGAAATAAATCTACTCCATTAACATTAAAAATGTAGTATGGAAATCTTGAATTTCCAACACCATATCCAGTTTCAATATTATTTTTATTAAAGTTAAAATCTGTATCAGAGCATTCTACAACATTAGCTTCCATACTAAACGTTATTTCAACTTTATAGTTTTCAGGATTATCAATTTTTGGTAATTTGAAATCTACTCTTTTGAAATTTTCTTTAGGTAATGGATATGAAGGTGTATTTTGAGAATAAGTATTTAAAGATAGAATACTACAAATGCTCATAATTAATAATTTTCTTAACATATTTAGTTATTATAATATTTTACGTACAACAAGTCAAGTATTGATAATAGTAATGAATTAAAAAGCCTAAACTTTTAATTTTGCACTGAATTCTATAAATTTATAAAAAAGCAAATATAAAAAGCTGTTGCGGAAAAAAAGATGAAACTTCGTTTTACGACTTAGCCTGCCATTTCGCCAATACAATATTAGCTGTAGTATTATATATCTTTTGGTATTTTAATATTTTTCTTAAAGTTTTCTATATTTGAATGATTTCGATATTTATCATACAAAGATTTTAAAAAGAAAGCATTGATTAATAATAGAATTAAACTAATTATTATATTGAAAATGAAATTATTTTTATAATAATCAACAGTTTTATTTATATCCCATTCGTTTAATATTAACAAGTATATAGATATTCCTATAACTACTAAAAAAGCAATTGAACATTCAATTATAGTACACAATCTCCAATTTTTTATTTTTCTCTTTATATATAAGTCTTTTTTAAATTGATTGAATTCATCATTCTTATCTTTTAAAGCTTGTTTCACTTCATTTATTTCATCAGATTTAGTTCTTGTTTCTCCTTCAAGTTTTTTTCTTAGATTATGATATTTTGAAGTTTCACTTTTAACTGCTTTAAAAACAGTTTCTAACTTTTGTATAGTTTTAGCTTCAATCTGTTTTTGTTTTTCAGCTTCATCATTTAACCTTTTTGTAAATTCTTCCTTATTATTTTCTGCTAAAGAATTTAATTCTTCGATATCTGTTAATTGTTTATTTGTAATTCTTTTGGCTATTCTAACTATATCTTCGTCTGAAATATTTTCATGAGCATACTTACATAAATTTTCATCAAGTTCCTTTAAAACTCTTGATTTAGGTAAGTTTTTATTAAGTGTCAATGAAATAGTTGATGTCAGTCCAATGTTTGTAAGATCATCCGAACTTAAACCCTTATTCATTGATGGACTACTGAGCCAAAGCACGTTTAATAAATCATCTGCCTTAATTGTTATTGGTTGATACCCATTCCTTAAATTAATAGTTTCCCCAAAAAATGATGTAGAATTATTAACAAACCAACAATTAACCTTTTCAAATTCTCTAATTAGTTTTTTTCGTTGCTTTTTAACATATGTCATTGCTGTTGCATCGTGTAATGCTGAAATATCTGAATTTCGTATCTTTTTTAATTCTTCATACTCAGTACTATGTTTTGCTTCATTCGTATATTTGTCGTGATGATATATAATATTAACTTTATAATAATTAAGTTCTTTTACAATATTATCTGAAATTCGTTCTAAATCTGATTTATTTAATTTACGTCTATCACAAGCGTTAAAAACGTCTTCGGGATTTATTTTCTTTTGTAAAAATGATTTATCAAAATTATGAGCTTTGTTTTTAAGCAAATTCTCTGTTTCATCAATTGTAGCTTGTAATACAGAAATTTTATAGCCGTTAGATTTTCCTATATTAATTAAAGTTCTACAAGTATGTGTAGATTCAGGAGTATTTAAATCTAGTAACCCAACAATAAAGTTCGTATCTAGTAATAATTCAACTTCACTTGTATTAACTTCAGGCTGGTATTCAATGTAACAGGAAATAATTGCTCCTAAGTAGATATCTTTAATTACTTCATAAACCGAAGGGATAGTTTTGAAAAATGATATAAATTGAGCTTCACTAGTAAAATCTTCACCATTTTTTTCATTTTTTTCAGAAAAGTATTTAGAAAGATTAAATTTATTCTTTTCAATAAATTTGAATATATTTACTGGTAAAATTTCTTTTTCTGAAGTAGTTTTTAAATATTCAATATATAATTTTTCAATACGTTCTACTTCTTCTTCTTTAGCAGAAAGAATTTCATCAAATTCGTCAAAAATAAATTTATCAATTACAAAGCTATCGTCTTTGTGTACAACAAAACTAACTTTTTCATTCGTATTAATTTCTTTAGAAATTTGAAATAGTATTTTTCTAATTACAGGGATTGGAAAATCTAAAGAGTATAACCTATCAGCTTCAACTTTTATTTCACTAATATTTGCACCTTGATAAACACCTTTATTATTTAATGAAGAAATAGCTTTCTTAAGTAATGGTATAAATATATCAAAAGGTCCTTTTGCGATACTTCCATTGTTTCTAATATGAGTGAGTAAACTATAAGTAATTGCTTTATTCTTATTATTCATTAATTATTCTAAATTATGGTTTGTAGTTTTTATAATATTTCCACTAACTTATTTACCCACAAATATAAACTACTTTTTCAATAATTTACTAAAACATTATATTGCTTTTTTAACAAACTATTTCAAAGCAATAGTAACTTTTGCTCCGTCCATTGCAGCAGAAATAATAATTTTATTACATAAGAAAACAATCTGTTATACCCGTAGTGCATTATCA
>DJDD01000193.1:6225-24300 GCA_002430925.1 Flavobacteriales bacterium UBA5933 | reverse complement strand
TGTCATAATGCACTACGGGTTCTGTTATTTATGATATAAACTATGGTTTCAATCTTACGATTTTGTTATCTCGTAAAATAACAATTTCACTATTATTTTTCTTTTTAAACTCAATCATCTTTTCGTAAGATTTATCAAGTCCTTCTATAATTTTATTTCGTCTTTCTATTTTATCTTCTTTTGTCATAATAATCTTCTACTTTCCAACAAACTGTTTCAAAGCGATAGCAACTTTTGCACCATCCATTGCCGCAGAAATAATTCCACCAGCATAACCTGCACCTTCGGCACAAGGAAATAAACCAGCAACTTGTACATGTTGTAAAGTTTCATCATTTCTTGGAATACGAACAGGCGATGAAGTTCTAGATTCTGTCGCAACAACATTGGCATTTTCTGTAAAGTAACCATTCATCTTTTTCCCAAAAGTTTGAAAACCTTGTTTCAAAGATTGGTGAACTTCTTTTGGTAAAATATCACTCAATAATCCAGAATTTAATCCTGGTAAATACGAACAATCGTTCAATGAATTAGATAATTTACCCGAAACAAAATCTGTCATACGTTGTGCAGGCGCTTTTAATTTTCCTCCACCAACTTGCCAAGCTTTTTGTTCTACCATTTGTTGAAATTTCATTCCAGCCAATGGTCCAGTAAAGCCATATTTAGCAAAATCTTTTTCATCTACCGTTACAACCATTCCAGAGTTAGCAAAGAAACCGTCACGTTTTGATGGTGACCAACCATTTACAACCAATTCTCCTTCATCTGTAGATGCTGGAGCAATAATTCCTCCTGGACACATACAGAATGAGAAAACACCACGACCAGCTTCTTGTGAAACCAATGAATAAGATGCCGGAGGCAACAATTCATTTCTTTCTGTACCAATAGGACAATGATATTGTGCGGCGTCAATCAAACTTTGATGATGTTCTACACGAACTCCCAATGCAAATGGTTTTGCTTCAATGAATATTTTTTTATCATCCAATAATCTAAAAATATCACGAGCCGAATGTCCAGTCGCAAGAATAAGTGCATTGGTATTTATTTTTTTATCGTGATTAATCTCGATTTGTTTTATTTTATTGTCCTCAATAATTATATCCGTCAATTTTGTGTCAAACCAAACTTCTCCTCCACATTCTATGATTGTTTCTCGCATTTTTGCGATAATTCCAGGAAGTTTATTTGTACCAATATGTGGATGTGCTTCTTGTAAGATACGTTCTGTTGCACCGAAATGAACAAACCATTGTAAAGACTTTAATATATTTCCTCGTTTTGTAGAACGTGTATATAATTTTCCATCAGAATATGTACCTGCTCCACCTTCTCCAAAACAATAATTAGATTCAGGATTCACAATACCATCTTTATTCATCGCAGCTAAATCTCGTCTTCTGTCACGTACATTTTTACCACGTTCTATAATGATTGGTTTTAATCCTTGTTCTATTAATTCTAATGCTGCAAAAAGTCCAGCAGGACCAGCACCAGCAATATATACTTCGTGTTTATTTTCTACATTTTGCAGATTAGGATTAAACTCGAAAGCATCATAAAATTCTTCGTTTACAAAAACATTTACTTGTAATTGTGTTACAATGTTTCGACTTCTTGCGTCTAAGGAACGACGAACAATTTGATAAGCGTTTATGTTTTCTGGTTTTGTTTTTGCTGCGCTTGCTAAACGTTGTTTTAAAACTTTTTCGTTTGCTGCTTCTGCAGGAGAAATGCGTATAGTTACATTTTGAGGCATAATTATTGTCTAAAAAAATAGACTACAAAATTACGCTTATATTTTTTTATTTTATCAGAAGTTGAATACTTTTTAAATGATTAATGATTGATGATGTTAAGCTTTGATGATTAATAGTTTTGAAAACTTAAGTTGACCTAATTTATAATTGGTCGTTATTCATTATATTATTCGCAAAAAGGATTGAAGTGGAAATCCTTTGCTGATTGAATGTATTTCAACTTCAGCTCAATGACCAATCAGCAAAGATTGTAACGAGAAAGCCTGTTCCGAAGGATTTGCCCAAAGAGAAATAGAAATAAATAAAAAATGCATCTCATATGAGATGCATTTTTACTATTAAATAGAAAGATTAATCAATTATAATCCTAATTTTTTAAGCGTTTGTTTTTGAACACCATTTTTATGTAATAAGATGTTTGTTGTTTTGTATTGTACAAAAGCTTTTGTTACATAAAGATATCCTTCGTAATCGTTTGTTAATCCCCAAGAATTTTTAACGATATAGTATTCTTTACCGTTTTGATCTTTTGCTAAACCAACAATGTGCATTCCATGATCATCTGTTGTTTCGTAATCATCAAAAGCTGCTTGACGCATATCTTCTGTAATTACTTTTTCTGGTTTTGGTCCATTAAACATATCAGCTTTTTGTTCTGGTGTCATATCAGCAAAATCAACTGCTGGTACATAAGCAACACCATTTTTCCAGCTAAAACCTTTTTCAGAAACGTCTGTTGCCCAAGCTACAGTAAATCCATTTTTCAATGCATAGTCAATATTATCTGTAAGCTCAGTCATTGGCACATTGTAAAAAGATTCGTAAGCCCAGTTATCAGGAACAGCTAAAACAAATGGTTTGTAGTAAGCATGATCTTTGAAAGATGTTATAGCTACATAATCTTGAGGTTTAATTCCTGTAACTTGATCTGCAAAAGTACGTGGAGTATATTTTTTACCGTTGTAAGTAAACTCGCTTGGATAAGCACCTAAATAGCTATCTAATACAGCAGTGTAAGCTTTTTCCCAGTTTGGAGTTAATGTTCCGTTTGGATTAGAAACTACAGCTTTTAAAACTCCTTCTTGGATTGCTGCCATTTCACCAAATTTATTATTTTTTGTTCCGTAGTTTAACCCTGTGTAAACTTCTGTAGGAACAGCTCCGTAATTTTTGATTGTGTTGATAACATCAAAAAATGATCCTCCATCTCCTAAAGTTGTTGCACCATGCATACGTACATATTGTTTTCCTTTTTCTACGTAAGTATTTCTTGCATTAAAAATTGGAGATAAAGCTACAGGTTGTTTACCCATTCTTGCCATTTCAGATTCAAAGAAAGAATTCCCTGAATATGACCAACAAGTACCAGATGAACCTTGGTTTTTTATAGGTGTATTTGTTAGATTAATAACTTCTGTAAATTTGAAAGCTTCTTTACTGTTATTACTAACATTTTTATTAAGTGAGTTAACTAGGTTGTCTTGAGCCGATACCAATTGTACACCTCCAAATAAGATTGAAGCTGCGAAAATTGGATAAAAAATTTTACGCATTTTGTATTGTATTTTATTAGAGTACTGAATATGTCGCTAATTTCATGAAAATGTTATACAAAAACCCTATTATTTTTATTTTTTTTAGAATAAAAAGTAATATTTAACTATCCAACAATTGTTTAGAAAAGGACTAACTCTTATTTTTTTTTATTTTTTTTGAAAAAAAACGCAACATTTCTGTTGCTTCTCTCCCGAGTTGTTATGGCAAAGTATCCAACAAAAACAACTTTATAAGGTTGCTTTTATTGGCTGAATCAGCACCATGAAAAACAATTCTTTTTCGGATTGTTACAAACTTTTTTAATTTTAAGAAATTATTTTATAACATAAATAGCTTCATAATGGTCAATATGCCAATAAATACATTTCAGTTTTTTATTTATTGGTTTATTATTCTTAATACTATTTATTATAGCATTTAATGAAGCATCATTATTTTCAATTCTTAAATTATTTTCTACATCTAACTTATTTTTTGTAAAAAAACTATAAGGAGAAATTAATAATCCTAAAAAAATTAATACAGAAAAAAAACCAAAACTATTCTTATGTTTAGTTATAAACTCAGGTATTGTAAAAATAGGTGCATTAGTTATATTAACTACAATCTTCGATGAATGATCTACTGTTTCATAAGATTCGGAAATTGAAACTTTCAATGAGCCAAAATCATGATGAATTGAATCCTGTTTGTAATTACTACAAAAATCATTAAAATTTTCATAACCTAAATACAAACTCATATGATCCAAGGTTATACCATCTATATTATACTCTATTTTTTCTTCAACTAATTTTTTATAAAATCTAACAAATGTCCTTTCATCTTTAGAAAAACCATATTCCTCTTCAAATAGAGCACTCAAATAAAAAGCAATTGCAGTTTTACTACTTTTTGGTAATTCATTTTTTGCTTTTTCAAATACCTTCTCAACCAATTTTCTTTTTTTGTCAAACATTTTTGAAACAATAAAATAAAATGGCGTCCAAAATAGACAAAAAAAAGACAATAAACTTACGGTTTTCCATAAAGTATATTAGTAATTTTTGTCAATAATTTGTCCCTTCAATGTCTGAAAAAATACCTTATAATGAATGTTAATTTGTACCAGAAATCAAGATGAAAAATTCACTCTAAAAAAGTAAAATTAACAGAATGATTTTTAATGATGCAGAACAAAACATTTAGTAAGAATTGAATGAGGTAAACCATTTATTCTAATTGTTTTGAAAACATTGTTTTCATGAAATTTAAGAAGCGCTTCTTGTTATTCATGTTAAAAATGCCTAAGACATTTTGTTTTAGGTTAACGTAATAATTATTAAAACTTAAATTTTAAACTATGTTAAATTTTTTATTAATGTTAATAGGATTGATAAGTCCAAATAACAACAACACTACAACTTTAAAAACAAATAGTGCAACAAAAACAAGTGAAGCAAAAGTTTTATCAACAAGTACAGTTGATGATAGTATTGGTGAAACAGGACAAATTCCACCTAAAAAAAATAATTAAGAGTTCTATTTGAATAAATAGTTTTATTAAATTAGCAGTATGAGGTATTTTTCTTATTTCTTCTTACTGCTAATTTTATTTTCTTGTCAAAAAAATAAAACAAATAAACTTACCTCAAAAAATGGAGACGAATTATACTCCAAAGGAGAAAGTTTATTTAATAAAGATAATGATAGTGCTTATTTTTATTTTAATCAAGCATTAGAATTCTACAAAAAAAACAATGATAGCGTCAGTAGCTCAAGTACTCTTATCTACTTATCTTTTATACAAAATTCTGAAGGTGATTATTATGGAAGTGTTGAAGCTAGTATAGAAGCTTTAAAATTTTTAGGTAACAAAAAAAATAATATTACATCTATTTATAATTCTATTGCCATTGCAAAAAATAATTTAAAAGAATATGATGAAGCTGTTTCATGGTATGAAAAAGCTTTATCATCTACTGATGATATAAATGATAGAGCACTTATAATTAACAATATATCAATTTCACTATCAAGAGAAAAAGAATATAAAAAAGCGATAAACAATTTAGAATCCATTAAAATAGATAATTCAAATATTGAAAAAAAATTACGAAGAAAAATTATGGAAAACCTTGTATATATTCGTTTTTTAAATGATTCCTCTTACAATGCTTTACCACAACTTCTTGAATTCTTAGAACTACGAAAAAAAGAAAATGACATTTACGGAATAAGTGCAAGTAATTCTCATTTATCTAATTACTTTTTTAAAAAAGATAAATCTCAATCTCTTTTCTATGCAAAAGAAATGCTTTTGAATACCAAAAAAATAAATAATCCTGATGATAAATTAGAAGCATTAGAAAAATTAATTTTACTTGAAACACCAGATAATTCAAAAAAGTATTTTCATGACTATCAAGCATTAAATGATAGTATACAAACTGTAAGAGCTAAATCTAAAAATCAATTTGCCCTTATACGTTATGATACCGAAAAAGAAAAATCAGAAAACATCAGAAAACAAAATCATATCTTAAAACAATATATAGTTATTGCTGTACTTTTTGTTAGTTTATGTTTCAGTTTCTTTTGGTATAAGAAAAGAAAAAAAAGATTAAAACAACAAAAAGAATTAGAAGTTAAAAATACTCAAATTAAATACTCTAAAAAAGTACACGATGTTGTTGCAAATGGTTTGTACCATACAATGATGCAATTACAAAATAATCCTGAATTCGATAAAGACCGAACATTAAACGATATAGAAAAAATGTATGAGGAATCAAGGGATATCGCTAGAGATGATCTTGAAGAATTACAAGACAAAGATTTTTCTCAACGTCTAGCTGAAATGCTAAATTCTTACTCTTCCGAAAAACACAAAGTGTTAATTGTTGGTAACAATTCTAAAAAATGGGATAATCTATCAAATAACACACAAATGGAGTTATTTTATACTTTAAGAGAGTGCATGATTAACATGGTAAAACATAGTAATGCGAGATTAGTAAGTATAAAAATTGAAAAAAATGAAAATTTTTTAAAAATTAAATACACTGATAATGGGGATGGTATGGACTTTTTTGAAAAAAAATCGAGTTCTGGTATCCGAAATATGGAAAACCGTATTGCCACAATAAAAGGAAAAATTATTTTTGAAAAAAATATAACCAAAGGATTGGTTATTCATATTACAATACCAACATAATAACTATGTTTAAAAAAGTACTCATTGCTGAAGATCATGAAATAAGAAATTTAGGTGTAATTAAAACCTTAGAAGAATTATGTGTTACAGAATTTGAATTTGTGAGTTACTGTGATGCGGCATTAAAAAAGATTAAAACGGCTATAAGCGAAGATACACCTTATGACCTTTTAATTACAGATTTGGAATTTGATGAAGATTTTGTAGAACAAAGTATTACTTGTGGTCAAGAATTAATTGAAGAAGTAAGAAAAGTTCAACCTAATATTAAAATCATTGCTTTTTCTATCGAGAAAAAAACTCAACTTATTGATGAGCTTTTTAACGAACTTGGAATAAATGGTTATGTAAGTAAAGGGCGAGATGATGCAAAAGAATTAAAAAATACAATCAAAAGAGTTTTTGCCGACGAAATAGTTATCCCTCAAGATATTCTTAATTCTATAAGAAATAATACTATTGAGGTGACTGATTACGACATAAATTTACTTGATTCATTATCTAAAGGCTGGAGACAGCATGAAATTTGTGCTTTTTTTAAACAAGAAGGATTACAACCAAGCAGCCGAAGTGCTATTGAAAAACGACTAAATGACCTACGTGAATACCTAAATGCAAAAAACAATATCGAAATGATTGCGATTTGCAAAGACATGGGTATTCTGTAGAAATTATAATCTGACCAATTATAATTATAAGCCTCAAAATTGACAATTTGAGGCTTTTTTATTTACTAATACTTAAATTCTGTTTTCAAAAAACTTATATTTTAAGCATAAAATGTCATAAAAAGTGAATAATTAGATAAGATAGAGAAAAAAAATTATTTAATTCACTACCAATCTATTTCAAGCTTAATGTTAAAAAATCAACTAAATTCATTATTTTTGGATTGATTTTGGTATTAAAACCAATTATCAAAGAAAGATTTATATGAAAAAAATAGTATTCATGATGGCTATTGCCATGGCAGTTGTATCATGTAAAAAAGACGATAAGAAAGTTACAAAAGACGGTAAAGAGGTAATCGTAAATGAAAAAGGTGATACAGTTACAAAATCTGAATCAACAGATTCTGTAAGTGTAGCAACTCCTGCTAAACCAGAGCCAATGTCTGTAGAAAAAGGTGAAGATGGAAAATATTCTTATAAATATAACTTAGAAGTTGGTAAAACATATCCAATGACATTAACGATTAAAAATACTCATTCTGCTACAGATGGGAATCAATCTCAAAAAATGTCTAGTGAAAGCAAAAAACAAGTTGAATATACAGTTAAAGATTTTAAAGACGGTGCTTATACATTAGAAGTAAAATCTAAAAATTATAGTGAGAAAATGACAGATCCTTCAGGAAAATCTGTTTCTTATGATACAAGTGCAGCTAAACCGGCAGACAAAGAAATTGCTGTTTCTTGGTCTATCTACAAAGCTATGACTGGAAAAACATATACAATGAAAATTGATCAAACTGGTAAAGTAATCAGTGTTGATGGATTAGATGCTATAAAATCTTCTATTCTTAATTCTGTGAAAAAAGATTTAAGCGCAGAAGAATTTAAATTCTTTACAGAAGTAATTAATAGTTCTTTAAATAAAGATGTTATTTCTGGTCAGTTCGAAGAAACGATGAATGTTTTTCCTAAAAAAGCAATTGATTTAAAAGAATCATGGAGCGACAGCCAAAAAATTGATCAAGGTCCGATGAAAGGTAAAATTTCAATGAAAAGAACTCTTGCAAATGTTGATCCTACAAATACAACAATTACAGTAAAAGGATCTCAAGACATGAAAGGAAGTGATTCTCAGAATGGCGTTAAAATGTCTGCTAATAGTGATTCTAATGTTGATGGAAAAATTTTAATCGACACTAAATCTGGATGGATAAACAAAGTTAATTTAACTAAAAAGGAAACTTTAAAACGTACAGTAGAAGCACAAGGTCAAAAACAAACCATGACAGAATCTGTTACTACTGTAACAACAGTAAACTAAAATGAAAAATATAATTTGGATCATTGTTTTAAGTATAATTTTCTTAACTATCTTTCGATTTTTAAGAAAATTATTTGTGATTAAGAAAGTCTTTAAAGAAGCGCTTAATCAACAACAAAATGCCTACAATCAAAGTAGAAATACTACCGATTCTCATCAAGAATCAAACACACAAAAATCATTTGATAAGCCGAAATATAATATTGACGCTGAAACAGTGGATTATGAAATAATCGAAGAAAAAAAGGATGAAAAATAAAAAGAATTTAATCTATGTTCTTATTTCATTACTACTTTTTGTAGTAATTGCTTTACTCTATTGCTCTCCAGTTTTATCTGGTAAATCTGTTATACAACCTGATATTATCAATTACAGAGGTAGCGCACAAGAAATGTTAACCTACCAAAATAAAACAGGAGAAAATGTATATTGGTCTGATGCTATGTTTGGTGGAATGCCAACTTATCAAACTGGAGCAAAATTTGATTTTGACGTTATAAAATCTATTGATGGTATCTTTCGATTTTTACCTCGTCCTGCAGATTATATCTTTTTACTATTCACAGGATTTTTTATCCTTGGATTAACTGTTTTCAAAAAATGGAAATATGCGCTTGTTGGAGCAATATTTTTTGCCTTCAGTTCCTATTATTTCGAATTGATTGCTGCTGGACACAATGGTAAATTACATACTATAGGATATTTTGCCCCTCTTATTGCAGGGATTTTACTCTTGTATCGTAAAAAATATATTACTGGATTTGTTCTTACAACTTTATTCATGGGATTACAATTGCAAGCTAATCACATCCAAATGACATTCTATTTGTTTTTAGCAATGTTAGTTTTTGCAATTGTTCAATTCATAGAAAGCATCAAGAAAAAAGAATTACCAGATTTCTTAAAATCATCTGCTTTAGCCATTGTAGCGATATTAATTGCCGTTGGTTTAAATGCGAATCGTTTGTTATCTACTTACGAATATAGCAAAGAAACAACTCGTGGAAAATCTGAAATGACGTTATTAAAAAAGAACTCAAACGGATTAGACCACGATTACATTACACAATGGAGTTATGGAAAATTAGAAACATTAAATCTTTTTATTCCTAATCTTATGGGTGGAGGTTCACAAACTAATCCAGAAGATTTAAAAAATTACACATCCGAATTACAAAATACACAGTACAGTGTTGGTGAAGATGAATTTAATCAACAAGTGTATCAAGCTATTTCTGGAATGCCACGAAGTGCATATTGGGGAGATCAACCAGGTACTTCAGGACCAGCTTATCAAGGAGCTGTCGTTGTATTCTTATTTATTATAGGAATGTTTATGGTTCGTGGTAAATATGCTACCTATAAAAAATGGTTAGTTGCTGCAACTATCTTAAGTTTTGTTTTAGCTTGGGGTAAAAACTTACCGTTCATCACCAATTTATTTATCGACTATTTCCCAATGTACGATAAATTCCGTGCTGTATCATCTATTCTAGTAATTGCAGAATTTACAATGCCATTTTTGGCTATACTTACATTATATTACTTTTTCAATTCAGACGAGACAGATGAATTCAAAAAGAAAGTACTTTATATAGCTGGTGGTTCTACAGTTGGTGGATTAATCCTATTTTATTTATTTGGTGGATTATTATTCTCGTTTACATCTGGTGACGAAAAATTAATGACCGAACAATTAATTGGACAAATACAACAAGCCAATCCAAATGCTGTTGCCCTTTGGGATGGATTAATTAAGCGTTTAGATGATGCACTTATTATGGATCGTGTTGCGATGTTCAAAGCTGATACATTACGTACATTAATTTTTGTATTATTAACATTAGGATTGTTATTAGCTTATAACCTAAAATTCATCAAAAAATCTGGAATTGTCGTATTAGGAATTGGTGCATTAGCATTAATTGATGGTTACACCGTAAACAAACGTTATTTGAATGATGATAACTTCATTTCAAAAAGCATTGTAGAAAATCCATTTCCTACAGAAATATCAACTCGCTTACAAGAAGAAGCAAGCAAAAATAATAATGTTGCTCAAATTGCTTATAAAATTCCAATGAACAAATTATTATCGGATATTTCAAAGCAAGATAAATCACATTTCCGTGTGTACAATACAGCTGTAAGTACATTCAACGAAGCGGGAACATCTTATTTCGTTCCTTCTATTGGTGGATATCATGCTGCAAAATTAGGTAAATACCAAGATGTTGTTGATATCTATTTCTCTCAAGATTCCCGATTACAACAATATGGAATAAAAGATGAAACAGGATTAGTCAATGTTCTAAACATGTTGAATACAAAATATGTCGTTCACGGAAGTCCTACACAACCAGAAGTACAAAAAAATCCTACAGCTTTAGGAAGTGCTTGGTTTGCTTCAACTATTAAATGGACAGAAAATGCCAACGACGAAATCCTTGCCATCAATTCTGTTCCAGTAAATAATACAGTTATTTTACGTAAAGATTTAGTTTCAAACAAAAATATAAATGTTGCTGCAGATAGTATTTCAAAAATAGATTTGGTTGATTATTCGCCAATGAAAATGACATACAAATCTTCGTCAAAAACTGACCAAGTTGCTGTATTCTCAGAAATATTTTATCCACATGGTTGGGTTGCTACAGTCGATGGAAAAGAAGTTCCTATCGAAAAAGCGAATTACGTTTTACGTGCAATTCCTGTGGAAAAAGGAAATCATACAATCGTATTCGAGTTTAAACCACAAATTATTTCTACTGGAAATACAATTGTAATCATTTCGAATATCATTTTATTTATTGTTGTTGCTGGAGGAATTTATTTAGGGTACAAAAAATGCTCAAAGAATTCTGATGTAAAACCTGCAACAGCTTAATTCTATCATGAAAAAAATATTAATTATCACCTATTATTGGCCTCCTGCGGGAGGCCCAGGTGTACAACGTTGGTTAAAATTCACCAAATATCTACCCGATTTTGGTTTAGATACCTACGTATATATTCCCGAGAATCCATCCTACCCTATTCTCGACGAAACCTTATCAAAGGACATTAACCCAAAGGTAAAAATCATTCCTAATAAAATTTGGGAACCCTATCAATTAGCAGAAAAGCTAAACCCAAAAAATAAAGCTTACAAAGGCGGACATTTCGAGAAGAAAGAAAATCAATCTTTCCTATCCAAAGTTTCTGTTTTTGTACGTGGAAATTTCTTTATTCCAGATGCACGCAAATTCTGGGTAAAACCATCTGCCGAATATCTACAAGAATTCATTCAAAAAGAAAAAATAGATACCATTGTTACTTCTGGTCCACCACATAGCTTGCACCTAATAGGTCTAAAATTAAAAAAACAATTTCCTAACCTACAATGGTTGGCAGATTTTCGTGACCCTTGGACACAAATTAGTTATCACAAAGAACTAAAACTAACATCGTGGGCAGCTAAAAAACACGAAAACCTAGAACGAGAAGTCATGCAAACAGCAGACATTGTTTTGGCTACAAGTTATACAGATGGCGAAAACTTCAAGAAAATTGGAGCAAACCGTGTTGAGGTAATTACCAATGGTTTCGAGGAAGTAAAACAAGAACAAACAGAAAAAGATAAAAATCATTTCCAAATCACCTATTCGGGCGGATTAGAAATGCTTAGAAATCCTGTCGCTTTGTGGCAAGCATTAGCCGAAATCACAAAAGAGAATACAACGTTCAAGCAAGATTTCAAACTCAATTTTTATGGTTCATTGGCAGAAGATGTCAAGCAAACCATTCTACAGAATAATTTATCCGATAACCTTGTTATACATGGCTATGTATCGCACCAAGAATCGTTGAATGCAATTAACAAAACAAACCTTTTGGTCTTAACCAATTTTGATAATGAGGCCTCAAAAGGAATTATTCCAGGAAAGCTGTTCGAATATATGGCAACAGGAAATCCTATTTTAGCGATTGGTCCAAAAGATGCCGATGTCGAAAAGATTCTAAAGAAAACAGAAGCAGGAAATTATTTTTCTCACCAAGATACATCTGCTATTAAGTCATTTATCCTAACACTTTATAAACATTGGTTAGCAAATCCAAATCAGAAATTCGAAACCAATGAAAGCGAAGTTCAACAATTTAGTCGAAAAAATTTAACGAAGAAATTAGTAGAAATCATCAATTCCTAAAGTATTCTTTCCTAGTTCTAACTTATTTTGGGCGTCCCCTTCGGTCGGGCTTTCCTTTACAATCTTTTCTAATTGGTTATTTCGAGAACCTCAATCACCAATTAGAAAAGGATTTCCATTGCAATCCCTAACGCGAAATGGTGAGTGAATAAGAGTATTTAAATTATGTTTTATGTATGTAATTGATGAATTTAAAATAAATCGTAAAAGTAAAAAAATAGAAAAATTATCTTATATTTATGTGTATATAAGTTAGCCGTAATTTATGAATAACTCTGGTCTAATTCGACAACTAAAGAAATTAAATAAAAACAATACTTCAAAAATTGACACTAGCAAAGAAAGTGGAAATAATTTTGCTAATTTTATTTCAATTATAGCTTTACTAATTTCTGGAATTTCAATATACTTTCAATTCTTTTATAGAAATTATGATTTAAATGTATCCTTAATTGATAACGATATAAAAAGTGACTCAATAAATTTAAATTTAATTTATAACAACAATGGAAATAAAGATGCGACAATAATAAATTCTAAGATTTACTATGGAAAAAATGACAGTATTTACAATAAATTAAATTTCACTCAAACGAAAAATGAAAAACCTTATATTTTGTCACCTGGAAATCAATTTTACTATAAACTTGTAGAAAAAGTCGGTTTTAACGAATATTCAAAAGAATTTTTAAATGGTGACACACTAAAACTAATTATAAAAATTAATTACCTTAACAACAACTATTTACAAAGTGAAATCCAAAAAGAAATAGGTTGGATAACACTAGATTCTTCGTTGCAAATTGATAAATACCAAGTTAATTATCAAAATATAAATCTAGATTCTGATGAATACTTTTCTTCTGGATACAATTATAATAAACAAAAATAAACTAAATCTAATACAAGTAACTGTTGCACAAATCATAATTTTAAGTAGAACAAATAAAATATAAAAATACCTCTTTAAAATCGATTCTAAGGAGGTTTTTATTTCTGTTTTTTACAGAATTGTAAAATTAGAAATTGAACTTTCACTCCATTTATTCCGCAAACTACTTTTCCGTTAGCTGTAATTTATATCTTACAACTTTGAAAATATTAAAATATGAGTAAACCTTATAAACCAAGAAATCCATATTCAAATAGTTCATATTCTAAAAGAAGAAGACGAGAAGAAACACAACGTCAAATTCAAGAACTAAAAGATAATGGAAATTGGAATGAAAACGAAGCAAACTTTGGAGGTTGCTTAATAGCTGCTATTGCATTAGGAATAGTTATGTTGTTTATTTTAATAATTAGTGGTCCAGATGGATTACTTAAATGGATGTTACATTAAACAAACTAACACAATGAATTATAACGATAAAATATTTAGATTAGTAAGCAATACTAAAAATGGAGAAACTTGTAGCGAAACTACTTTCCATTATAAACAAGTTGACAATGTTTTGACTTCTGAATATTCTGGTGAAAAAATTAAATATGGACATTTAATTGGTTTAGTAGACGAAGATGGAAATATAGAAATGCGTTATCACCAAGTAAACAACAAAAACGAACTGATGACTGGAATTTGTAAATCAAAACCTGAAATTCTTAAAAATGGAAAAATTCGTCTTTACGAAAATTGGGAATGGACTTCTGGCGACAAATCAAAAGGACAATCAATAATTGAAGAAATATGATTTTAGAAGTAGCTATACTAAATGTAAAGATTGGACAAGAAAAACAATTTGAAATCGACTTTGCAACTGCAGGACAATTTATCAGTTCTATAAAAGGTTATAAGAAACATACATTACAAAAATGTTTAGAACAAAACAATAAATACATTTTACTTGTAGACTGGGAAAGTTTGGAAGATCATACAATTGGGTTTAGACAATCAGTAGAATATTTAGAATGGAAAAAGATTTTGCACCATTATTATGATCCATTTCCAACAGTTGAACATTACGAGACAATTATTGAAAATAAAAAACAATAACTAATATCTATTTTGTAGGATTTACTAAAGTACAGTCAATAAAAAGCCATTATGAAAAAAGCTTATAAATTTATATTAATGTTTTTACCTATTTTTAGTCTTTGTCAAAATAAAAATGATTCTAAAAATATTGAATACATTATTCAGATTTTTTAAAATAATAACATTGATAAAATATCCGAAATTATAGATTATCCTTTAAAACGAGAATATCCTATTCCAGTTGTTAAAAATAAAAATGATTTTAAAACTAGATTCAATACTATTTTCGATAAGAATTTAATTCATATAATTTCTAATTCTAAGGTTACTGATTGGAACGAAGTTGGCTGGAGAGGAATTATGTTGGACAACGGTATTATTTGGATTGATACTGATGGTAAAATTATAGCTATAAATTATCAAAGTGATTCTGAAAAAAATTTACTTGAAGATTTAATAAAAAATGAAAAACAAGAACTTTATATATCTATTAGAAATTTTGCTAAACCTGTCTATAAAATTCAAACTAAAAGTTATTTAATACGAATAGACGAACTAAAAAATGGTTCATATAGATATGTTTCATGGAAAAGAGGTTCTTTGGAATCTTCAAAACCTGATTTGATACTCGAAAATGGTGAATTAGATTTTGAAGGAAGTGGTGGAAATAGCGTTATAGTATTTACAAATAAAAATTACACCTATAAAATATTCAGCAATATTATAGGAACTGAAGAAACAGCAGATGTTTCATTGTTAGTAGAAAAAAATAATAATGAAATACTTTCTCAAGATGGGATATTATTAAAATAAATTTCATCAAAAAAATATAAATAAGAAAGAAATTTTGTTCTGAAGAATATATCATTTGCAATAGCGATTGTAGCGGAAATCCTTTTTAGATTGGTCTTTTCATTTCGAATCCGCTGAATGACCAATCTAAAAAGATTGGGAGCGATAAAGCGCGGCACGTTAGTGATTGCCCCAAAAATAATATAACTATTTATCGTTAAAATTCATGTATTTTTGATATAACATGAACAACAAATTATGAATTTATTATTTTCTTACGGAACATTACAAAAAGAAAAAGTTCAATTAGAAACTTTTGGTAGAATACTAGAAGGAGAAAAAGACTTCTTACTAAACTATAAATTAGATTATATTGAGATTTTTGATGAGGAAGTTTTAAAAAAGTCTGAACAAAAATTTCATCCAATTCTTACCTACAGTGGAAATACTAATGACAAAGTGGAAGGAGTTCTTTTCCAAATAACGGACGAAGAGTTACAGCAAGCTGATGACTATGAAGTAGACAGTTACAAACGCATAAAAACTATTTTCTCTTCAGGAAAAGAAGGTTTTATTTACGTTGAAAAATAGATTAAAAAGTATATTTACATATAATCTAAAATATAGTTTATGGAAATTCCAGATAAAAATGAAACGTTTCCTCTCCCTCATTATAAAAAACTTTGTTTTCTGAAAAATATAATCAAAAACCCTAATATTATTGTTGGTGATTATACATATTATGATGATTTTGAAAATGTAGAAAGTTTTGAAAAAAATGTAAAATATCATTTTGATTTTTTAGGTGATTAATTATTGGAAAATTTTGTATGATAGCTTCTGATGTAAAGTTTATTATGAACGGAGCAAACAAAAAAATGGATGGTATAACTGCATACCCATTTTATATTTTTGGAAAAGAATGGGCAAAATCTACTCCGAAAAATGAAGAACTACCATTTAAAGGAGATACAGTCATTGAAAACGATGTTTGGATTGGTCACAATGTAACAATTATGCCTGGAATAAAAATTGGAAATGGAGCTATTATCTCAACAAATTCTACAGTAACAAAAAATGTAGAACCTTATAGTATTGTAGGTGGAAACCCTGCCAAAGAAATAAAAAAACGATTCTCTGAAGAAAAAATTGAAGAATTATTGAAAATAGAATGGTGGAATTGGAATATTGAAAAAATAACTGAAAATTTAGAGTTTTTAACGACTAAAGTTCAATAAAAATTAACTCCTAAACCTTATTTTAAAATGGATATTGAACAAATAATTGATAGAATATATAGTATTTCGGAATCATCAAAATCATTACTTCTACAAAATATTACTGAAATTCATTTTCCTAAAAATCACTTAATAATAAAAGCTGATAAAATTGAAAAAAATATTTATTTCATAAAGAAAGGAATTGCACGTACTTTTTCTTTTGTTGGCGAAAATGAAATCACTTTTGCATTTGGAAAAGAAGGTGATACTATTATTTCTCTAAAAAGTTATATAGAAAATAAAAAAGGGTACGAAAATATCGAGTTATTAGAAGATTGCCAACTTTTTGAACTGAAAACAGAGAACTTACAGAAATTATTTGTAGAAAATATTGAAATTGCAAATTGGGGAAGAAAATTTGCTGAAAAAGAACTTATCAAAGCAGAAGAAAGACTTATTTCTAGACAATTCGGAACTGCTAGAGAGCGCTATATGGAACTTTTGAAAAATTATCCAAATCTAATTCAACGAATTCAACTCAATTACATTGCCTCCTATTTAGGAATAACACAAGTTAGTTTAAGCCGAATAAGAGCTAATATAAAATAGAGTTAGTTCATTATTTATCATTTGTTAAATTTTCCATACTAGTAAATTCGGAACTTTGTCAAAATATTTTTAGATAAAAAATTAAAAAAGAAATAAAATAAGTAGAAAAAAGTTCAACATGAAAACAGTTACAATTAGAGAAATAACAATTAACGATATCAATAAATTACAACATATAGAAAGACTTACTTTTTCGGAAACCTTCTCTACAGATAATAACGAAGAAGACATGAATAAATATTTAGAAACAAGTTTTTCTACCGAAAAAATAAAAATAGAACTACAAGATAACAATTCAATTTTTTATTTCGCCATGTATAATGAAGAACCTATCGGATACTTAAAATTAAATTGGGGAAAATCTCAAACAGAAATAAAAACAGAAAATTCTCTCGAAATTGAACGTATTTACATTTTAAAAGAATTTCATGGAAAAAAAATAGGACAATTACTTTTTGAAAAAGCATTAGAAATTGCTCAAATAAAAAATGTAAATTACATTTGGTTAGGTGTTTGGGAATACAATACAAAAGCGATTCATTTTTATGAAAAAAATGGATTTGTAGCTTTCGACAAACATGTTTTCAAACTTGGTAATGATTTACAAACTGATATTATGATGAAACGAGTTTTTAACTCATAAATAATCAAACTTTTGGTTCAACTAAATATAAAAAATGACTAAATCTATGTACAATACATGTATTGCTATTTTGTATCCTGGTGATATGGGGCATGCAATTGCAAAAGAGTTAATCTCTGCAAATTTCAGAGTAA
>DJDD01000193.1:0-6119 GCA_002430925.1 Flavobacteriales bacterium UBA5933 | reverse complement strand
AAATTTCAGAGTAATCTCTGCAAGTAATGGTCGTTCTACAAATACCATAGAAAGAATAAAAAATGCTGGCATTGAAGATGTAAAAACAATAGAAAATATAGTTAAAGAAGCAGATTATATTATTAGTTTAACCAATGCAGAAGCTAGTATTTCAGTTGCAAAAAGTGTAGCAGCAGAAATGGAACTTCAGAAAAAATATCCTGTTTTTATAGATATGAATTCCAATAATCCAGAAACAGTATCTGAAATTCAGAAAATTATTACCAACACAAAAGGTTTGTTTATTAATGCTGCTGTTTTAGGTAACTCGAATAAAGTAGCAACGAATGCCAAAATTATAGTGAGCGGAACTAACACAAAGCAGTTTATTGATACAATCGGACAAGTATTTCATGTAAAAAATGTTGGTTCTGATATTACTTCTGCTTCTGCTTTTAAATTACTGTTTGCTATGGTAAATAAATCGATGAATGGTTTATTTTTCGAAACAATGATTGCTGCATCTCATTATGGTTTTATTGATGAGTTGAATAATGAATTAGAATCATTTTTACCAGGAACTTATCAAGATTTAGTAAAAACAACACCTACTTATCCTCAGCATATAAAAAGACGAATTACAGAAATGGACGAATTAGTAAAGATGTTGAAAACGGAAAATTTACCTTTCCATTATGCTTTGGCTGCACAAGAAACATTTGAGCAAATAGATAAAGAAAAAATATTAGAGAATAAAACGGTTCATTCCGTAAGAGATGTGTTTGATATTTTTAAGAAATAATACTTCTTATATAAATAACTATTTTATTCTGCAGAAACTAATCATAAAAGTTTTCTTATTATAAAACCCTATAAACAATTTAATATAATTTAGTTAAGCGATTTTAAATAAGTTTTTTTGTTAACATAAAAAAAGTCACTAATCAGTGACAAAATATATTTTTTATTTTATATTTGCTAAACTATTACCTAAATCAACATTAAATGCAAGAAAAAAAAATACCTCTACGTAATAAAGATAAGAGTAAACAAAAGTTTCTAGATGCAGTAGGAAGTATTTTAAAAACAAAAGGATATGAAGGCTTAAAAGTGAATGATATTGCACAGACAGCTGGATTAGATAAAAAATTAATTTATAGGTATTTTGGTAATACTAATGGTTTATTAGACGAATATATATTATCACAAGATTTTTGGAGTAACGTAACTACAGAATCAGAAAATGATAAAAAAGAATTTGATGGAAAAGATTTCACACTAGAATCTTTAATTAATCAGTTTGATTATGTTTTCCAAAATAAGGAGTTTCAAAAAATAATACTTTGGAGACTTTCTGAAGAAAGGGATTCATTGAGAAATTTAACAGATAAACAAGAAGAAAATGGAGAATTATTATTTAATGCGTTTGCTGATTCCCATTTTGGAGAAAATTCAGGAACTTTTAGAGCTATTATGGCTATATTAATTTCCGGAATTTATTACATGAATCTTTATGCACAGATTAATGGAAGTGTTTTTTGTGGTATAGATTTACAAAAAGAAGATGGACGTGAGAAGATAAAAGATGCTTTAACATTCTTGGTTGATCAAACTTATAAAAAGTTATAAAATACAAACTATAATTACATGGTTAGGACAACGAATATAAAATCTGATTATTAATTGTTTTTATATTAAAGTTGTTGAACCTACCTAGATTTACTACAATAAGCCATTCTGACAAGATGGCTTATACTTTTTTATAATATTATTATTACACAAATTAAAATACTATAAATTAGTATTCTAAAATAGATTGAGTAATGAAAGCTACAATTTTTTCAAATAAAGATGTAATAGGTACTGCAAATTTAGAGGTTGGAGACTTTTCTATGGGAGGATTATATGGCGATTTCTATCCTAATGATAATTACTTCTCAAAAATTCAAAAATATGTTTGGAAGTTTTGGTCTTCTAAAACACTGATTTTAAGGAATGGAATTCCCTGAAATTTAATATTCAACTAGAAAATGAAATGTTTTTAATGCCTATTGGAGGAATTACCTTTGATGATATTGAAGAATTAAAACACGAACAAAAAAGAATTGATTTAGCTGGAGTTGATACCAAAATAATTGAAGATTTCATTATTACTAATACAATAACTTTTTTAGAAGAACCATAGGAAAGTATTTCTATAGAACAAAAATTAGCTTTTGAAAATGAATTAAAAAAAGAAATAAATCCAAATCATATTTTAGCTGGTTCTTGTTTTTCTGCATTCTCCACAAAATCTGATTGTGATGATGTTTTATTTGAAATTAATAGTAAAAAAATTGAACAACAATTTGCACTAGTCCATTTGACATGGAAAGGTAAAAATGATGATAAAAATTTTCCTAAAATTGAATTATTTAAAGATTTTAATGAATTCAAATATCTGAGAATGTTCCCTGATAAAATTGATTGAGAATATTAATTTTAAGTAATTTATATTTATTTTTTGGGCAATTGCTACGCACCGTGCTTTTACGCTATATCTTTTTAGATTGGTCATTTCAAATTTGTAATTGATATAAGTAAAAATGACCAATCTAAAAAGGATGCCGCTTCAATCACTATTGCAAATACATTCTAAAAATAAATAAGTTAACTGTTTTGCATTTTACATTAAAATTCGTCAGTTCGAGTAATTTTTCGAAATAAAATATAGAAAAATTGTATTGAGAATAGAATTTTATCTTCAAAACCTATTTTCTCGATACAAAATTATTAAAGAATTCCACTCGAAATGACGGTTTTGTTTATAACAATAAACAAAATGCACAACAGATAAATAAGTAATAAAAATCATTCAAGAGATGTAATTAGCTTAATCTATTTCAATCTTATTATTTTATAAACCTTACATGTTTTTTACCTCGTACATTTTACAGTATTATCAATCTGCAATAGGGATTGAAGTGGAAATCCTTTGCGACTAGCAAAGATTGGGAACGTGAAAGCCCGGCACGAAGTGATTGCCCAACTAAAAAATTAGTACCTTTATCTTTCAAAATCATGAAAAAAGTGAAAAGATTATTGTTATTTGTTACTCTGTTTATTTTTTCTATTGCTACTAATGCGCAAACTGAGTATAAAATAGAGAGTTTTAAAACTCCTTTGGTTGCTAAAAAAATGCTGTTTGATTGGTTCGGAAAATGGG
Source organism: Flavobacteriales bacterium UBA5933 (assembly GCA_002430925.1). Lineage (GTDB taxonomy): Bacteria > Bacteroidota > Bacteroidia > Flavobacteriales > Weeksellaceae > Empedobacter. The sequence goes on along the minus strand of DJDD01000193.1, from coordinate 2,935 downwards.
ATAAAGTTTTATACACAGAAGACAATCAAATTTTATTGGTTTGGAAAAATAGAAAAATAATTAATGAAGCACCTGAGTCTTTTATATTGATTGCTTCTAGCTTTGAAGATGGAGAAGAAATGTATGGAATTGTTCAGGTGCTGACAGCTTCTCAACATGATGCTTTGGCAAAAGATTCACCTTATAGAGAGTATATTAATGAATTTTTGAAAACTCTTTCGAAAAAAGAAGTTAAAAACAGACGTTTTTTTAATGAATATATAAAATTAGAATATTAAAGCTGTTTAGGCTTTTATTATAAATTTGGATTTATATTATAATTTTAAGGTTGTCTATTGTCATTTTGAACTTGTCAATTATCACTCTGAGCTTGTGGAAGAGTTTTTGGAATTTGTAAAAAATTTATGTTTCGACAGGCTCAACATAACATGTAACAAAAATATAATTCAAATTCAATAAAATTATTATTTTAAACCAGTTAATTGATATAAAAAAAGGATATTTACATTACGTAAATATCCTTTTTGAGTATAATTTGAAATATTTGATTATCTATTTTGTGCATCGATGACTGCAATAGTTACCATGTTTACAACTTCTCGTACAGTACTATCTAATTGTAATAAATGAATTGGTTTTTTCATCCCAATTAAAATTGGTCCTACTGCTTCTATATTTCCTAATTCTTGTAATAATTTATATGAAATATTTGCTGATTCTAGATTTGGAAAAACTAAGGTATTTGCATGTGTTCCTGCTAATTTAGAAAAAGGAAAATTACTTTGTAACTTTTCTTTATTTACTGCAAAATTTGCTTGTAAATCTCCATCTACTTTTATTTCTGGATGATTTTTATGTAAATAATTGACAGCATTTTGAACTTTAGATACTGTTTCACCTTTATTTGAGCCAAAATTAGAATAAGATAACAATGCAATCTTAGGTTCAATTCGAAGTTTTTTCACCGTTTCATTAAATTGAATTGTCATATTAACAAGATCTTCCGAAGTTGGATTTAGATTAACAGTTGTATCTCCCAAAAAGATTGGTCCTTTTTCTGTTAACATCATATACATACTCGCTACTTTTTGTCCTTCCTCTGCTCCTATTAATTCTAAAGCTGGACGAATAGATTGAGAATAGTTTTTTGTCATCCCAGAAATCATTGTATCAGCAAAACCAAATTCAACCATACAAGAACCAAAATAATTGCGATCTCTCAATAATTTTTTAGCATCAGAAATGGTAACTCCTTTTCTTTGACGTTTGCTATAAATAAAATCTACAAATTGATTATAACGATTAGAATCTTCCTCTGCAGTAGGATCTATAATTTCCACATCATCCAAATCTAAAACATATTCTTTTATCGTTTTTTGGATTTTTGTTTTCTTACCTAAAAGAATCGGAATCGCAATTTTTTCTTCTTTTACAATTTGTGCTGCTCTAAGAATTTCGAATCGATCACCTTCTGCAAATACAACTCGTTTAGGATTTGTTTTTGCTGTTTGTGTAAGGTTACGCATTATCGTACTGTCTTTACCAATACGTTTTATAAGAGATATTTTATACTCGTCGAAATCTGTTATATTATTTTTTGCAACTCCCGTTTCCATTGCAGCTTTTGCTACGGCAGCTGATACTTCTGGTAATAAGCGAGGATCATTTGGTTTTGGAATAATATAATCTGTTCCAAATTTTATTGAATGATTATTATAAGCTTGTGTTACAACTTCTGGAACTGGTTCTTTTGCCAATTTTGCTATTGCATGTACAGCTGCAATTTTCATTTCTTCGTTAATAGTTGTAGAACGAACATCTAATGCTCCTCTAAAAATATATGGAAAACCTAAAACATTGTTTACTTGATTAGGAAAATCGGATCTTCCTGTTCCCATTATAATATCACGACGCGTGTTAACTGCTAAATCATAAGCAATTTCTGGATTAGGATTAGCCATTGCTAAAACAATTGGTTTTGGCGCCATTGTATTCAAATCATCTGCTGAAAGAACATCAGCGGTAGATAATCCAATAAAAACATCAGCATCTTTTACTGCTTCAGCTAATGTAGAAATATTACGTTCTGTTGCCCATTCTTGTTTTGTTGCATTAAGATCTGTTCTACTTGTACGAATAACTCCTTTACTATCTAGCATTACAATGTTTTCCTTTTTTGCACCGACAGATATATACATATTAGTACAAGAAATTGCAGCAGCTCCTGCTCCATTTACCACTATTTTTACATCAGCAATATTTTTACCTTGTAATTCACATGCATTAATTAATGCTGCACCAGAAATAATTGCAGTTCCATGTTGATCATCATGCATCACAGGAATATTCATTTCTGCCTTTAAACGCTGTTCTATTTCAAAACATTCTGGCGCTTTAATATCTTCTAAATTTATTCCTCCAAAAGTAGGTTCTAATGCTTTTACAGTATTTATAAATTCATCTACATTTTTTGTGTCCAATTCGATATCGAAAACATCTATATCTGCAAAAATTTTGAATAAAAGACCTTTACCTTCCATTACAGGTTTAGATGCTACTGCTCCAATATCTCCTAACCCAAGAACTGCTGTTCCATTACTGATTACTGCAACAAGATTTCCTTTTGCTGTGTATTTATAGGCATTCTCTGGATCTTTTTCAATTTCTAAACAAGGTTCTGCTACTCCAGGAGAATAAGCTAGAGATAAATCTCTTTGTGTTTTTGTAGGTTTTGTAGGTACTACAGCTATTTTTCCTGGTTGTCCCATAGAATGGTAATCCAACGCATCTTTTTTACGATTTTCATTCATTTTTTTGTGGTTTATATTATTCCAATATTAAATTAATAAAAAAAACATGAATCAATTCATGACAAATGTTGTGTTTTGATATTTTTAAATACTTTTTTTTGCTAATTTGAATAAAAAATGGCTGA
>DJDD01000116.1 GCA_002430925.1 Flavobacteriales bacterium UBA5933 | reverse complement strand
GGAAGTTATTCTACTTCTGCTGAAAGAATTGGAAACACGGTGAGACCTGCAGAATCTGGGGTTCGTTCCTATGGTATTGGACAAGGTTTCGGAATGAGTTCTGGAGTAGCACAAGCAGAGGTTTTTAAGTTAAGTAATGGACTTAAAAATGCTTCTCAAGCTATTTCTAATATAAAAAATACACATTACAAGCATTAACTCCACCTTCTAATTTATTACGACCAAATTTTTAAAAGAAATGAAAAAAACAATATTATTTATTATGTTAACTTTTACTATTTCATGCAATCAATCTTCAAATTGTGAAGCTTTTTTTTTAAAAAGAAAAAATAGCGAATGTTTTCTCTTAGTAGAGAAAAAAGATTTAGGGACTGGTGGAAATTTAGCAATGGAAGGAATTAATCCTTTCACACAAGAAAAATGTGATTGTAATGAAAAAAACAGATGGTGGACAATTTATAGAAATGAAATAGAAATAGGAGACACTATTATCAAACGAAAAGGAGAACTAACATTCAATATTCACAAAAAAGATACGATTATTTCTCATGAATGGGAATGTGATGGTAAGACTTATAATTCGGACGGAACTATAAAAGAAGTTCTTAAAAAACAATAATATAAAAGGCAAACAAACGTTTGCCTTTGGTTATTTTATAAAGTTGCTATGTATAAACAAAACCTAATGCTCCAACCAATTCTTAAAATCAGCTACTTTTTCTCTGCTCATTATAATTATTTTCTTATTTTTATAGAGAAGTTCTTTAACAATTTTAGAAGAAAACAACTATTATCCTTTTGGTTTAAAACATAGTGGGTATACAGCAAGTACTATTGGTAATAAAAATTATAATTACAAATACCAAGGGCAAGAGAGACAGGAAGAATTAGGGCTTAATTGGGACAGCTTTAAATGGAGAAATTACATGCCAGAAATTGGACGTTTCTTTAATGTTGATCCATTAGCAGAAAAATACTCATATCAATCACCATATAATTTTCAGGAAAATAAAATGGGATTAGGAAGAGAATTAGAAGGTTTAGAAATAGCTCTTCCACCATGGATAGGAATAGCAGGAGGTTCTTCATTTGGGACGTCAGTATCTTCAGCAACTGCAAGTTCGAGTGCTAGTTTTGGAGCAACTATGTCAGCTACAAGTATTGGATTAACAAGTGCTTCTGGTACAGTTGGAGCTTCTATTTCAACAACATCTATACCTTTAGATCAAACAATACAATTAGAAGAAGCTACAATTTCAAGTTCTTCCAAAGGAGGTTTTTGGTCTGATATATGGAATGGTATAAAATCTGGAGTAGAAAGTATTGGTCGAGTATTTAACAATGATTCTAATACTGCTTCTGAAAATGAAGGTGTTATTTACAGAGTTCCTGAGAGTTCTACATCAACTGGAAAACCTTATATAGGACGAACAAAGCAAGGAGATCCAAGTAAAAGAGGAGGAAAAGATGATGGAAGAGATAGAAATGAAGCCGAAGTCATAGATAAATACAATAAAAATGACCCTAAAGAAGGTGCATATAAAGAACAAAAAGCTATTGATGAAAATGGAGGAGTGAAAAATTTAGACAATAAGCGAAATGAAATGTCTCCTCAAAATTATGAAAAAGCAAAAAAAATATATGGACAATAAAATCAATAAATTTTGGGATTGGTTTCTTGTTAATGAACATTTTTTAAAACCTGAATTAATAACCAATATTTTAGTTGATAATATTGATGAAAAAATTCAAGAATTAGGAAATTTTTCTTGGGAAATAGGTTATGATGATGAAAAAAAAGATAATTTTTTAGTTATTTCTCCGAATGGTAGTTATGAGCTACTTGATGAATGCAAGTATATTATAAATATTTCTCCAAAAATTAAAAACTGGTATTTTTTATCTTCTAGACCACCTAAAAAATGGAATCTTATTTTTAATTTGGAAATAAACGGTAATAAATTATTTTTTGATGCTAAAGAGTGGGAATTCTTATTATTTAAATATCCTGATGGAGTGTATGATATTGTCATAAATTTTAATAATAATGAAAAAATAATTAAGAAAGTTTTTTATGATGCTGCAATAATCGCTTTAGAAGGTGAGCTAGGAGAAGAGTTTGTTATAGAAAAAATTAATAAAATTGAAATTGTAAATCAATTTCAAAAAGATGAAATTTCAAAAATAAATCAATTTAGCAACCTCAAATTTATTATTAATAGCTAGATTATATAATATTTTAGTTCAGAAACTAAAATCAACAATAACACCAAAGGCAAACAAACGTTTGCCTTTGGTTATTTTATAAAGTTGCTATGTATAAAAAAAACTATTGCTCCAACCAATTCTTAAAATCGGCTACTTTTTCTCTGCTTACTATCATCTCTAAATCGTCGAATGTAGAAAGCCTTATTTTTAAGCGAGAATTGCTATAAACTGTAATTTCTTTTATACAATCTATTCGGATAATTTGGCTACGATTTATCCTAAAAAATTTCTTTGGATCTACTTGTTCTTCTAATTTATCTAAAGAAAAATCGACCAAATAGTTTTTATTTTCTTTCGTATGGATAAAAGAAGCTTTGTTTTCGCTAAAAAAACATTCTATATTTTCTGTTTCTACTATTTTTATAGATGTTCCTATTTTTATAGAAAACCGTTCTTTGTATTTCTTTTCGGTTTGTGTTGTCGTAAATAATTTTTTAATTTCTAGAATATCCAAAGTAGAAGCCGATTGTTGTTGTTTCTCGAATTTAGAAAGTGCAAATTTTAATTCTTCTTCATCAACTGGTTTTAGTAAATAATCAATGGAATTTAGTTTAAATGCTTTTAACACATATTCGTCATAAGCTGTTGTGAAAATAATAGCAGACGATAATTCTACTTGGTCAACTATTTCAAAAGATAAACCGTCGGACAATTGTATATCCATAAAAATTAAATCTGGATGTGGATTACTTTCTAGCCAGAAAACACTTTCTTCTACCGAATGGAGCATTTCTGTGATTTCGTAACCCAATTTTTCTACTCGCCTTTTTAATAATCGGGCTGCTGGTTTTTCGTCTTCTATAATTATTATTTTCATTGTTGTGCTAATTATTTATCTTATACTGAGCTCATCGAAACACTTTTATATGTAATTATTCTTCGACAGGCTCAGAATGACATTTAGATACTATTTCTAAATCCTAAAAGTACATTGATTATTCATGTCATGTTGAGATCGTCGAAACACTGCGTTAGGGATTGTAGAGGAAATCCTTTTTCCTTAGAAAAAGATTGTAACAGAAAGCCCGACCGAAGGGAACACCCATAAAAACAAATTATACATTAATCCCATTTCTTAGTTTGTTGCCTATTTTTTTCTAAAATTTGTTGTGCTTTTTTCTCTTCCCATTCTTTTCCTAGGGCAAAAACCCTCATTGTATGTAAAACTATTGCAAATCCCCATCCTAACATTGGCCAATAGAACCACCAATGTCCATAACTGGTTTTATAGTTTAATATAAAAAGGAATAAAATAAAGATAGGATAAGCGATTAGATTTGTGTAATAATTTTTTAATTCTTTTACTCTTTTTAAAGCAATGTAATATTCATTTTCTTGATTTATTTTACTATCAATAATATATATATCATCTGCTCTTGACTTTTCCCAATCTTTATTGAAAACAAAAACCATTATAGTATGTAAAATAACTATAAGCCCCCAAATTAACATAGGCCAATGGAACCACCATTTTCCTTTATATGTTATGCAGTTTAGTATGAAAAAGAACAAACTGAATGTTATATAAATGCATAAACTTGTATAATATTTTTTTAGTTCTTTGGACCTTTCTAAGGTTAGAATATATTTTTTTTCTTCTTGACTGAGTTGTGTTTTCATATCAAATCTTTTTTAGGTTTTATCGTAATCGTTTATAGATTTTTTGGGGTTACAATAAAAAAAGATTAATCCCACTTTTTAGTTTGCTGATTATACTTTTCTAGAATCTGTTGTGCTTTTCGTTCTTCCCAACCTTTGCCATATCCAAATACTTTTACGGTCTTAAACCCTATTGCAAGTCCCCAACCTAACATTGGCCAATAGAACCACCAATCTGCTTTGTCTGTTACATAGTTCAGAATGAAAAAAAACAGACTAAAGACAATATAAATACCCAAATGTGTGTAATATTTTTTTAGTTCTTTGGCTCTTTCAAAAGCGATATAATATTCTTTTTCTTCTTGGTTGAATTGTGTTTTCATATCAAATAATTTTTGTGTTAATATTTATTGTTTATTCTAAAAATGATTTTACTCCCATTTCTTTGTCTGCTGATTGTGCTTTTCTAGAATTTGTTGTGCTTTTCGTTCTTCCCAACCTTTACCCAATCCAAATACTTTTACTGTATGTAATGCAATACCAAGCCCCCAACCCAACATTGGCCAATAGAACCACCAATGTCCTTTTGCTGTTACGTAGTTCAGAATAAAAAAGAACAGATTAAAGACAATATAAATACCCAAATGTGTATAATATTTTTTTAGTTCTTTGGCTCTTTCAAAAGCAATGAAGTATTCTTTTTCTTCTTGTTGAAATTGAGTTTTCATATCAATTATTTTTTGTGTTAATATTGGTAATTTTACGATGAATAATGCATCATTATGATTAATTTCTACTTCTCTATTCGAAATTAATTGGTATCGGTTTATAATATTTTTTAGCCCAACTCCTGTCGAATCTTTAAAAGAGTCTTTGCGTTGAAGTGAATTTTCTATAACTAAATTTCGTTCTTCTTGGTAAATTCTAATTTTCAGTGGTTTTTGCTCCGATGCCGAGTTATGTTTTATCACATTCTCTAATAATATTTGGAGAGAAAGCGGTACTATAAATTCTTGATCGGTAAACGTTTCTGTTTCTAACTGAAAATCGATACTGTTCTCGAATCTCAGTTTTAGTAAACTAATGTATGTTTTCGCAAAATTTATTTCTTCTTGTACAGGAATTAATTCCTTACTTTTTTGTTCTAATACATAACGATAAATCTTAGATAACGATGTTGTAAAATCTATTGCTTTGTCTGGATTTTCTTCTATCAGTCCCGTTAAAACATTTAGGCTATTGAACAAAAAATGTGGGTCTAATTGATTTTTTAGTGTCTCGAACTGTGCTGTTGCAGATTCTGCTTTCACAGCCTCTTTTATAATTTCTTTTTCGAGATTATTTCTTTTCTTTTCTAAAAAATAGAAAATTCCAAGAAATATAATTGTTATAACTCCTACAAGAACATAGTTAGCAATTCCTTTGTAAAATATTGGTTTGCTAAGAAATGGATTTACAAAGTTTATAAAAACAAAATATAAAAACTGCGTATAAACCAATGATTGTAAAAAATATTTCCAAATGATGGTTTTAGGTTTATCTTCTGCTTTATATTTCTGTCTGAACTGATTAAAAATTCCTCCATTTATAAAACTTGCACACAAACTAAATATAGAATATCCCAAGAAATAGATAATTGCATTAGAATTAAAAAATGCTGAACTTGGTAAGTTTGGAGAAAGGAAGAATAAAATTGCATACAAAAGCAAATTTCCAAGCACGAGAATTATACTATTCCTTACAATTCTTTTTTTATTCAACAATATAATTCCCTCTATCAATTTATAGATAATTAAACCTAGAATAACATATTTTGATAGATATCCTACTATTTCACCAGATTTATAGCTCAAGTGATTAGATGAATCTAAAATAATTTTCATACTTGATTCAAACTCTGAAAACTTAAGTCTAAATACGACTAATGTGAATAGTATTGAAAATACAACTAAATATATTTTGTTATTCTTTTTCATATTATGCAATTAAATTAATTAACCAATAAACGACTTCGTTGATGAATTGAGCAAAAAAAGAAATCATAGTGTAAGTTTTTAATCATTATTATTATTTTTAATTCAATTTTGGCGTTCCCTTCGGGCGGGCTTTTCGTTGCAATCTTTTTCTAAAGAAAAAGGATTTTCACTGCAATCCCTAACGCGATTCTATAACGTATAAACATGAAAATGATAGATAATAAAACTAAAGATTTTTTTAATTGATTGAACAAAAAATAATTCAATTTGTATTATATATCCTTTTCATTAAAAGTAATTTATAATTGTTGAATCAAATTTCATATAATTAATTAGCAGTAAAAAGTAAACATTACCGAACTGTAAAAATTGATGGATGAATTGTAAGAAAATAAAAAGGGACAAATCCTATATAAGAATTCATCCCTTTTCTATATTTAAAAAATTTAATATTACTTACTCATTAACTCTTCTACAATAAGAACAGTTTCTTGGTAAACATCTTCCAAATCTTGGTTTAATCCACCAAACGCATATTTTGCTTTTTGTGCATTACTGAACAACAATTTCCATTGTGATATAATTTCTGTATCAATAGCTGTATTGGTTAATTTATTTGTGATTAAATCTTCTGAAAAATGAGCCAAATCTGTATTTGTTTTTTTCATTGCTACATTAGATAAAATCTTTTCTTGCAACTTGTAAAATTCTTTTGGATCATCAGTATTGATTTTTTGTTCCAATTCTTCTAAATCTTGAATAATTAAATCATCACTAATCTCAGATTTTTCTACAATTACAAATTTTTGTTTTTGAGGTTTAAATTTATCATTTGTAGAATGATCTAAGCTTTCATTAATTGGTTTTATAATTTCTTCTTCAACATCATTATTTATTTCACCTGATTTCTTTTTCTTTCTAAAGAAGAAGAAACCTAATGCTACAATTGAAACAAGACTTCCTGTAAATAATAACCATTGTTTATTATCGTTTACATTTTCTATCATATCAGAAAAAGAAGAAGAATTACCTGAAGTTTTAGCTATTTCTGTTGATTTACTATTTTCTGAATCTTCTGACTGATTTACTTTTAAATTAACCGAATCTGATTTTAAAGTTACATATTGTTCTTTTACAGGATCAAAATAACTAAACTCAACTGGAGAAATGGTATAAGAACCTTCACTATTAGGAACTAAAACAGTTTGCTCAGCTACTTTACCTTTCATTCCCTCATCATACGTTTTAAAAGCATCACGTTTTTTAGGGGAAAATTTTTCGATTTCTTTAGGTGTTTTTACTTCAGGTAAATTAATTGAATTAAAATTTCCTGAACCTACAACTTCAACATCATAATTTACACTTTCATTGGTTGATAATTCTTTTTTATCAACAGATGTATTTAGTTTAAATTGACCAACTGCTCCATTAAAGTTTTTTGGCTTTCCTTCTTCAGGTAAAGCCTTAGCTGTAATAGTAACTGAATTACTACGAACTTCTACAGGCTCTATTCCATAAGTTGAAGGTAAAATAACATCGACAGAAAAAGGATCAATTTCTATTTTACCTGGTTTCTGAGGAAATACATAATAACGAGCAATTTCTTCCGAAAAATATTGTTTCCCAGCGACAATTTCTTGCTTTATATTTTCAGGAGAACTTTTTACAATTTTTGGGCTAAGTCCATCTAAATTCCCTTGTCTAAAATTTTGTTTACGATTAAGGTAAGATAAATCTTTAGCATATAATTTTACAGATAAACCTACTTGTTCGTTTACATAAGGATTTGTTTTAGAAACTTTACTTTCTAAAAATACAGGCTGCTGATTTACTCCACTTCTTCTGAAGTTAGAATGTGCCATTCCTGCTTCTTTTACAGTAACATTTATTGGCTTAGATGCATATGTTTTCCCATTGATAACAATTTTGGCTGCTCCAATTTGATATTTACCTTCTTTTTCAGCTACAAAAGATAAAATAATTCCATCTTCTATAACTCCTTTTCCGTTCACATAAGAAATATTTTGCGAACGTTGTTCTCCAACTACTTGCAAACCTTTGTGGTCTGGATATTTCATTGGGCGATCTATAGAATAACTATCTGTATTAGATTCGATAAAAAAGCCCACACTAAATGCTTCTCCTAAACTGACTTGATTTCTATCCGCCTCAGATTTAAAAGAAATTTGTTGTGCTAACGTCGTTATTGATGTTAGTGCAAACAATAAAAAGCTATTTATAACTCTTGTTGTTGTCATTACCAATCCTTAGATGTTGTTGTTCGTTGTTTCTCTGCCTTTTGTTGAATAATTTTTCGCTGTGTTTTAGCTTCTTGATTTTGTAGAGCTTTTAACATGCCTTCACTTTCATTATTCTTTGCGTTATCTTGTTCTTTTCCATCTCCCTTACTTCCTTGTTTTATTTCTGGAGAAGGATTATTTCCTTGACCTTTGTTATTTCCATTCTCTCCACCAGATTTAGGATTTGCACCTTTATTTTGTTCTTTCTGCTGATTCGATTGTTGATCTTGAGATTGATTCTGATTTTGATTTTGTTGTTGCTGCTGATTTTTGTTTTGATTTTGCTGCTGTTGATTTTGATCTTGCTTATTTTGTTGATCTTTATCTTTTTTATTATCCTTTTTGTCTTTTTGCTTCTCTTTTTCTTTTTCCAGCATTTTCTTAGCTAAGGCATAATTATAACGAGTTGCATTATCATTAGGATCATTTTTCAGCGCATTTTTGTAATTATCAATTGCATTTTGATAATCCTTTTCTTGCATAAAAGCATTTCCTAAGTTATGATAAGCTAAATGTTTATCATTCTTAGTTTTTGACATTTCTGCCGACTTTTTATAGTGTGCTATACTTTCTTTATATCTTTTTTGTTGAAATAATGCATTTCCTAAATTGTAATTTGCTTTTACAGAAGTAGGATCTTCCATTGCTGCTTTTTTATAAGCGTTTTCAGCATTATCATATTTGCCTTTTTCGTAATAATTATTACCTTCAACAATGTATGTTTTTGCCTTTGATTGACTATAAGCAAAAACGGAAAAAAACATTATTCCTAAAAATCCTATTTGTTTAAAAATATACATCATTTTACTTGACAAACTTACTATTTCTTTTTGTTAAAAACTTTATACTCAGATGTTAATAATTCCACAAAAAGTAAACATACCGCTATCCCCAAAAAGATTTGATAAATATGGTTCATATCTCTCGTTGTAGAACTAGCTATTTCATTTTTAGCCAATTTAGCTTTATACATTGTTAATGCAGATAAAGCTTCTTGTGTATTTTCTAAATGAATATAAGTTCCGCTGGTATTTTGTGCTAATTCTCTTAGATTCTTATCTTCTAAATGACTAATAACTGTTGATCCAGTTTCATCTTTTTTATAATCTTCAGCATAACCATTTGTATAAACAGGAATTGGACCTCCTTTTTCTGTTCCTACACCAATTGTTACAATATTTATATTGTTGTCTTTGGCTAATTTTACGGCTTGATTGGTTGTATTCTCATTATCTTCTCCATCAGAAATTAAAACAATTAATCGGCTAGAATTCGCTGAACCTTTAAATGCTTTAACTGCTTCTTGTATTGCATTTAAATAGTTAGTTCCTTGACTAGATATTAAATCTGTATTTACATTTTGTAAATAGCTTTCTATTGCTGCATAATCATTCGTTAATGGAGAAATAGTATATGCATTAGCTGCAAAAGCAACTAAAGAAGCTCTATCTCCTCCTAATTGACCAAGTGTTTCAGTAATCAATTTTGTTGCTTTTTCTAAACGAGATGGTGCAACATCTTGTGTATTCATACTAGAGGATAAATCCAACAAGAAAACCATATCGATTCCTTCTCTTTTTACTTTTACATCTCTATTTCCAAATAAAGGATCCATTAATGCTATAATAATCAAAAATAAGGCAACACAGAATGCTATTAATTTGAATCCATATTTTCTTGAAGAAGTAATAGGAAAAACAAACGGAAATAATTCTTTGTCTGCAAATGTTTTCTTGATTTTTTCTCGCCATTGATAAACCGTAATAGAAAGATAAATAACGATAAACAATAAAAATATTAACCAAATATTATGTAATTCTCCCCACTGCATTAGATTAATTCTTTAAAAATTGTTCTACGTAAAATTGCTTCTAAAACTAATAAAAGAAATGCTGGTAAAAGAAAACGAGCAAATAATTCTGTATAATTATAATATTTTATTTCGTTAATTTCAGATTTCTCTAACTTATCAATTTCTTTATAAATATCTTTTAAACTTTGGTTACTTGTTGCTCGAAAGTATAAACCTCCTGTTTTATCTGCAATATCAGTTAGTAACTTTTCATCTAGTTCCACAGGGCGCATATCAAAAACATAGTCTCCTAACATATCATAACCCACTGGCATAGGTGCCATTCCATTAGACCCTATTCCTATCGTATATACTTTTATTCCTTTTTGTGCAGCAATATCTGCTGCTTGTCTTGGCGAAATATAGAGTAAATCTCCCGAAGGATTTATGCTTTCTACACCATCTGTCATAAGGATAATTACTTTCGACTTTGCTTTACTATTCTTAAGATGATTTACAGCAGTTGCCAATCCTATCCCAATTGCAGTTCCGTCTTCTAACCCTCCAGAATGTAATAATTCAATTTCTTGAGTAAGAACATCTCTGTCGGTTGTTAAAGGAACTCTAGTTAAAGCTTCACCTGAGTATTCGACTAAACCAATACGGTCAGTTTTTCTACCTAAAGCAAAATCTTTTGCTACATCTTTTAATGCTGTTAAACGATCTGGTTTTAAATCTTTTGCTAACATACTTAACGATGTATCAACAGATAAAAGAATATCTACACCTTCATCAGATTTTACTTTTGTTGTAACATCTACATATCTTGGGCGAGCAAGTGCAATAATACATAATGCTAATGCGAACATTCTTATCAAAAACAAAAGGGGTTTGTATGCAGAAAGTGAACTTCTTGCTCCTCCAAATGCTTTGATTGATGGTAATTTTAAGGATGCTTTCTTCTCGCTTGTCTTTTTTATTTCTCTAAAAATAAAGAATGGTAAAACAAGTAATAATACTAAAATCCAAGGATTTTGAAATTCAAAATTTAGCATTTTTAATTATTATCAAATTGTTTATAATTTTCTCCTGTAACTTGATCTTTTTTCAAATCCTCGTTCTGAGGAATTTCTAATGGTCTTACACGATCCACAAATTCTTCAACCCATTTTCTATATGTTTCACTTTTTGAATCATCAATGGTTTGTTTAGCGAATTTCACTAAATCAGAATCAAATAAAAATCGTTTAAATTGTTGAATATCTTCAGGTAAAATATCTTCTTTTTCAGAAATAAATCTTACTAAATCATCTGATAAAAGTTCTAAAGCAGAAAAATTATAAACGCGACCTAAATATCTTCTCAAAATAAAAGATAGTTGTGTATAATATTCTTTTTGCTCTCCTTTTTTCAAATATTTTTTAGCATCTAAAGATTTAAGACTAGCTTTAGCTTCGTCGTATGGTGTTTTGTAAGAATTTGAATTTGATAAAGATGATTTTGATCGGATATACAATACAACCAATATAATTGCAATAATAAATAGAATTAAAGCAATAATTCCGTATAACCAATATCTGTTCCAATAATCACCAATAGAAAGCTTTTCTCCCATGACATTTTTAATAGGAAAAATTTCATTCTTCGTTGTATCTACTTCAACATCTTTTACTTCAATTTCTACTGCTTTTGTTCTAAAATATTTTCCATTTTTTTGAATAACAATTGATGGAATTGAGAATTTTCCAGCATCAAAACTTGTCAAATCTAAATGTTGTACAATTTGTGATTTTCCAGTTTTTTCTACTGTATCCAACTTACTATCTAAAACAGAAATATGATAATTTAATGAATCAGAAATTGTAGGAAAAGTAATTTTATCTCCTTTCTTATAATCTATTTTTGCTTCATATTTTATTGGCTCACCAATTTTTATCGTTGTTCGATCTAAAGTTGGTGTAATTTCTTGAGCCAATGAAAATTGAAACAGAATGAAGCTTACTAAAAGTAATAAATTCTTCATTAGGCTTTATGACTTTTAAAATAATTCAACAATGGACGTATGTAATCTTCATCGGTACGAATACTTAATGCACCTGATTGATTTTTTTTGAATATTGACTGATAACGTTGATTCAGATCTTTATAATATTGAGCATATTGCATACGCAATTTTTTAGACGATGTATCAATTAATCGTAATTCTCCCGTTTCGTTGTCTTGTACGTGAACCAAACCTATATCAGGAAAACTTTGTTCTTTTTCATCATACACTCTAATCCCAGTTACATCATGTTTTTTAGACATAATTCTCAATGCTTTTTCATAATCTGATGAATCAATAAAATCAGACAAAATAAATACGTTTGCTTTTCTTCTTACCAAATTCATAAAACTCTCTAAAACAGCAGCTAAGTTTGTTCCTTTGTTTTTAGGCTCAAAGGAAACTATTTCTCTTACCAAACGTAAAACATGCTGTTTTCCTTTTTTAGGTGGAATAAATTTTTCTACACGATCTGTATATAAAATTAATCCTATTTTATCGTTGTATGTCGTTGCCGAAAATGCTAATGTAGCACTTAGTTCAGCAATGGTTTCCATTTTTATTTGTTTACGTGTACCAAAGTTTTCTGAATTAGAAACATCAATCAACAAAAACATTGTTAACTCTCGCTCTTCTTCAAAAACCTTAACGTAAGGTTCACTGTATCTCGCTGTTTTATTCCAATCAATATTTCGTACATCATCACCATATTGATAAGGGCGTATTTCACTAAAAATCATACCTCTTCCTTTGAATGAACTGTGATATTCACCCATAAAAAGGTTACTTGCTTTTCGCTTACTTTTTAATTCTATACGTTTTACACGTTTGATGATTTCTTTTGCATCCAAATTTTAGAATATTTTATTTTTTTAAGGTACTGGAACAACATTCAAAATGTTATCTATAATTTCTTCTGGAGTTATATTTTCAGCCTCAGCCTCATAACTAATTCCAATACGATGACGTAAAACATCTTTTGCCATAGCACGTACATCATCAGGAATTACATAAGCTCTTTTACGTAAAAAAGCATATACTTTTGATGCTTGAGCCAAATTGATAGACCCACGAGGAGAAGATCCAAAAGAAATCATTGGAACTAATTTCTCTAAACCAACTTTATCAGGAAAACGTGTAGCAAAAATAATATCTAAAATATATTTTTCTATTTTCTCATCCATATAAACTTGTTTTACCATTTCACGAGCTTCTAACAAATCTTGAACAGAAATTACTTTTTCAATTTTTGGAAAAGTTTGATTAATAGAATTTCTTAAAATTAATCGTTCTGCTTCTAATTCAGGATATGTAATTACCGTTTTTATCATAAAACGGTCAACTTGTGCTTCTGGTAAAGGATATGTCCCTTCTTGTTCAACAGGGTTTTGAGTAGCAAGTACCAAGAATGGTTTTTGTAAAGGATATGTTTCATCACCAATTGTTACTTGACGCTCTTGCATTGCCTCTAACAACGCAGATTGTACTTTTGCAGGAGAACGGTTAATCTCATCTGCAAGAACAAAATTTGCGAAAATTGGTCCTTTTTTTATACGAAAATCATTCTCTTTTACATTGTAGATTAATGTACCAACAACATCTGCAGGTAATAAATCTGGTGTAAACTGAATACGAGAAAAACTAGCATCAACAGCTTCTGATAATGTTTTTATGGCCAATGTTTTTGCTAAACCAGGAACACCTTCTAACAAAACATGTCCATTTCCAAGTAGGCCAATTAAAAGGCTTTCAACCATTTTCTCTTGTCCGATAATGGTTTTATTTATCTCTGTCGTTAATCTTGCTATGCTTTCGCTTTTAGCTTCTATTTGCTGATTTAAAAGTTGTATATCCAAAATTTCGTTGAAATTAATGTTTATAATATTGATTCAAATTTTTCCTAAAATTAAGAATTACAATCTATTTAGTGACTAAAACTTTCATACAATATTGTTAAACTTTGTTAAGGTAAATGCTATACTATGAGCGATTTTGATAAAAATTTTGTTGATTTTACAATTCAAAAATTACTATTTTTTTATCAATTATAACTTATTGCTCTAAAAGCAAAGATAATTTCTCTTATCACTTATTTTCATGATTTTTGCTAGCTTTTACAATTAAATAAAGTAAGTTCTTTAAACTTTTTTAAAATTATATTTAATTTTTGGCAATCCCTTCGGGACGTGCTTTCTCGCTATATCTTTTATAAACAATCCAATCTATTTTCTTCAAAGAAAAATTGTTTATAAAAGGATGCCGCTTCAATCACTATTGCAATTTTTATAAATCAAACTTTCCACTTTTCTCGAGGAGAGAATTTTGTATAAGGTTGTTTTGTAGGATAAGAAATTAATTCTAAAGAAGATCCCCAAGGTGTTTTACAATAACAAAAAACATTTCCTTTACCCTCCTCTAATCCATTTAAAGCAACTGGATCCGAATTTCGTTTTGCACCTGCTGCTTCAACTTTTTGTAAAGCCTCATTCATATCATCAACATAAATTGCCAAATGCTGAAAACCAATATCTGCTGGAGTTATTGGTCCGTTTTGATGTTGATTGTAAAATTCAAATAATTCTAAACCAGGTCCATTTGGTAAAGCTAACATTCGTATAGCTAATTCTGCTGTTTCATCTTCTATCCCAAGTCGTTTTCTTGTAAAATCTGAATCTCTTGGAGGTTGATCTTTTGTATATGTATCATACAAAACAACGGCATCCAAACCTTTTACAAAAAATTCTGTTGCTTTATCTATGTCTGGTACCGTAATTCCTATATGATCTATTCCATGTAAGTTATTTTTCATTTTTTTTTATTTTGAAAAATATTACAGCAATTATAATGCAAAAAATGAATTCTTGGTTTTGAAACTAAAAACTGAATATTTATAGATAATGTTTAATTTTAAAGATGTTTAAACTTATTATTATAAATTTGAATTGATAGTATAATATCATTCTTAGGTTATTGAAGAATTATATTTAGAGAGTGTCAACATGATGTAAATAGAATAAATAATTAGCTTATATAAATTATACTTAATATACATTTATTTATAAATTCTTCTTTTTGAATTTTATAAAAACAAATTATAATATGGACGCTTACGTAAAATCAGAAATAGAAAACGGGATAGGAACTATAGAATTTTTTCATCCACAAAGTAATTCAATGCCAGGAAGTCAATTAAGAAATTTGGCAAAAGAAATAGAAAAACTAGGAAATAATGATAACGTAAAAGTTATTATCTTGAAAAGTGCCGGTGAAAGAGCATTTTGTGCTGGTGCATCTTTTGATGAATTAATTTCTATAAAAGATCAAGAAACTGGATTAGAATTTTTCTCTGGTTTTGCACATGTTATCAATGCAATTCGTTTAACTCCAAAATTTGTTATTGCACGAATACATGGGAAAGCTGTTGGAGGTGGAGTTGGAATTGCTTCTGCTGCAGATTATACTTTTGCAACAGAATTTGCCGCTGTAAAATTATCCGAATTGGCAGTTGGTATTGGTCCTTTTGTAGTTGGTCCTGCTGTAGAGCGTAAAATTGGTAATTCTGCATTTACACAAATGGCAATTAATGCAACAGAATTCCAAACAGCACAATGGGCAAAAGAAAAAGGATTGTATGCCGAAGTTTTTGCTACAACAGAGGAAATGGACGCATCTATTGCTACTTTGGTTAACCAATTAGCAAACTCTAATCCTACTGCTATGAAACACCTTAAACGTGTTGCTTGGGAAGGAACAGAAAATTGGAACGAACTGTTAATAGAACGTGCAAAAATATCTGGTGAATTGGTTTTATCAGAATTTACAATAAATGCGATTAATCAATTTAAAGCAAAATAAAATTACAAAAGCGTAATAATAGAGAACAATTATCTATTATTACGCTTAATACCCTACTAATTGATAGTATTACAATCTATTTTTGATTAGAATTATTTATCTCTATTCATTTATTATTAACGAATCATTTGCAATAGTAATTGAAGCGACATCCTTTTTAGATTGGATACATTTCTACATTCACTCAATATCCAATCTAAAAAGATAT
>DJDD01000122.1 GCA_002430925.1 Flavobacteriales bacterium UBA5933 | reverse complement strand
TTTCTTTGGTTTCCTTTTTATTGTAAGTTTCATCTAAAATTAAATTCTTTTTTCCTCCAGAATAAACTTTTATATTGGTTTCTCCTTTTGGTAATCGTGTTATTAAAAATTCATCCTTTTTATTTGTTCCTTTTAAAATAATTAATTTTCTAAGAACCTTATGATATTCTTTTGCAAATTTTTCTAATTTAGCCTTTCTTTTTATCAAATTATCAATGACCGTTTTATCATAATTTTGCTTTACCTCATCAGGTATCATTTCAAATGATTCTCTTATAAATTTATCACTTAAATTATTTTGTATATATTTTGCTTGTTCTAACCATGCCTCAAGATCAGATGATTCCAATACAGCTAAATCAAGCGAATATGGCTCTCTATTAAACCATTTTACATTTCTTATATCATCGCCATAGTCTTGCATATGTCTTAGTGCAGGTATTCTCATCAATAACCTTAAAAGTAACCCATCATATCTAGGAAAAACTTGATCACGATCTCTCGGTATAGGTTGATAAATTGTTTTCTTCCCATCCTTATATGCCCCCCATCTCCATTGGTCTTCATGCCTATCCCAATCACCAACTAACATATCAAATAATCTAGCTCTCATGTAAGCATCCTTATCTACAACTACATTTTTATTTTTATTGATTGCTGCAAGCATATCATCAGTACTTACAATGTCTTTTGGATATCCAAAACGATCATCTTGAAAAAGAGCCATAGGACGTTCTTCTATCATATACAATTCATTTCCAAAATCCTCATTGTATTTTCCTAATGCATTTTGTTTTGGCACATAATACAAATCTGGAGTTGAATGCATTATTTGTAAAGGTTTCATTAGGTTAGCTGCAACAATAGGATAATATGGATTATTTGTCGTATAAAAATCCATTAAAAATTTCTCCGTGAAAGTTCCATTGAATTCATCTGCCACATATTTATCCTTAAAAGCTACTTGTTGTATAAATTGAGTCGCACTTTTTTTAACAGAGCGCATATTATATTCTCTACCTTCTATGTCAATCAATCGTAAACTGCGCGTTTGATGTCCACCTCCTTTTCTAAGAGCTCTCAATCCTCCATGTAATTCATCTAAATTAGCTGTATTTGCAGAAACTGATTGTCCATATGTCGAACGATAATGTTTACCTAAAAAGAATTTATAAGTATTAGATTTTTCTGTTTCTTTTTTAGGATAAACAGAAGCTTCTACTTTATTAGGAATTTTCTCTGTATAATTATGTTCTTCGTATACTTTATTTTTTTCTGTAACTTCTTTAGATAATAAAAGTTCTACATCATTACCTCTAAATGCATAATAATTAATTTTTGATGCTCCATTATCATATAAATCTAAAATTGCATATCCTTTATCTCCATAAGAGAAATCATTACGCCCTACAGTTTTCGCTGATTCTCTTTTAGAACCAGCTCCACTTATAATTTGTTTAATATTATTATGCTGAATATATTGTAAATTATGATCATGACCAGATACAACAATTACATTATTTCTATTTTCTATCAATGTAGCAATACGAGAAGAAAACTCTCTGTATTTATAATTACTCAAATCTTGCGGATTTAATCCACTACTACTTCTCAATAAATTAATAAAAGAACCAATTACTGGTAATGGAATTTTAAAAGCTTCTCCAAAAGGATAGAGTTGTTTCTTTAAATCATATTGACCACCATGTGATCCATTTGAAAATAATGGATGATGAACAGCTAAAATTGTAGTTCTATTTTGATATTTATTCAATTGCGATTCTAACTCCTCTAAAAAATCTTCGCGGGATTTTATATCACAATTTTCATTAATTGAAGGATGTTTGTCCCAATCTTGTAAATACCATTCAGAGTCAATTGCTATAATTCCAATACTATCATTTACGTTTATTTTATCAATAGGACAGCCATCTTTAGGTAGAAAACTTTTTTTTGTATTCAATTGTTTTTTTATGATACTCTCCTGCTCATTAAGACCTTTCATACCACTTCTCCAGTCATGATTCCCAGGAATAAATAGAGTTTTTCCTTTAAAATTTTTAGCAAGATCTATTTGAAGTTGTAATTTTTCTCTACTGACTTTAAATTGTGAATTCGCAGAATCTACAACAATTCCATTTTCATAAACATTATCTCCCAAAAAAATTAAATATGAAGCCGAATCTGCTTTTGAAAGTTCTTTTTTTAGAATGGATAAATTTTGTTTATTTTCTATAAGATATAAATTACCTGCATCTCCTATAAGATATAAAGATTGTATTTTTTTTCCTTCAACTTTCTCTTGCTTTAGATTTTTTCCAAATTGAGCATGATGTGTAGCACACGAAGACATACACAGAGATATTCCTAAAAAAGTTAGAAAAGGATAATTTATTTTTTTGTTTAGAGTGGGTAATATTTTCATACATTTAAGCGTTAAATATTTATAATGAATCAAGCTCTATTAAAAATAGAAAACTATGTCTTCAATCTATTCAAAGATAAACTTTCTTTGGATTATACCTATCATAATTTTATGCATACGTCCAATGTTGTCGAAGCAATAAAAATTTTGATTTCAAAAGAAGATATTTCTAACGAAATGGAAGAAAAATTATTAATCGCCGGCTGGTTTCATGATACTGGATATACTCAATCTGTAAAAAACCACGAAGAGGAAAGTATAAAAATCGCCAGTAACTATCTAAAAAATAATAATTTTTCTGATGAATATATATTTGATGTTGAAAAACTAATTTTAGCAACAGAAATAACTTATACTCCACAAAAGATTGAGGAATGTATTATAAGAGATGCTGATAATTACCATCTTTCTAAAAAAGATTATTTTAAAATTTCTGAATTATTAAGAGATGAAATTTCAAAAACTTGTGGAAAATTATTTTCTGATTTTGAATGGAATTTAGAAAATAGAAATTACTTTATTAATTTACATCACTATTTTACAAATTCTGCTAAAGAATTATGGCTAAAAGGAAAAGAAGATAATTTAATTACAATTCAAAATAACATTAAAGAAATTAAGCTTATAGGTGAAATACCAAATAAATATGAATTAAAAAAGAAAAAAAGTGATAAGATACAACAACCAAATCGTGGTGTTGACACACTTTTTAGAGTTACGTTAAGCAATCATACAAGATTAAGTGATATTGCAGACAGTAAAGCAAATATTCTTTTATCTGTAAATGCGATTATAATATCTATTGCTTTATCTACTTTGGTTCCTAAATTAGGAAATCCTCAAAACCATCACCTTGTTATTCCTGCTACAGTAATGTTACTATCTAGCGTTATATCTATTGTATTTGCTATTATGGCTACCAAACCAAATGTATCATATAGTAAATTTACGAGTGAAGATATTAAGAACAGAAAAGTAAATCTACTCTTTTTTGGTAATTTTTACCAAATGGGATTAGATGCTTATGAAGATGCTATGAAAGAATTAATGGAAGACAAAGACTATTTATACAATTCTTTAACAAGAGATTTATTCTATTTAGGAAAAGTTTTAGAAAGAAAATACCGCATATTAAGCACAACCTATACAATATTTATGATAGGAACTATTGTATCTGTATTAACATTTGCTCTAGCTTTACTTACTAATATTTTTTAAAAAAACATTTATTAAATGTAACTTTTCAAAAATATATACTACCAATTATAAAAAAGTAGATTTAAAATAAACTTGGATAATAAAGCAAACATATTTACTGAATTAGTTGAAAAAAATCAAGGGATAATACATAAAGTTTGTCGTGTTTATACAGATGACAAAGATTCTCACGATGACCTTTTTCAAGAAATTGTTTTGCAATTATGGCGATCTTATGATTCTTTCAAAGGAGATTCTAAATTCACTACATGGATGTACAGAGTTAGTCTGAATACAGCCATAACTTTAATAAGAAAAAAATCAAAATCAAAAGAAACAGATTATACAGAATCTAATTTCATCAATATAAAATCTGATGATAAAGACGAAAGTCTAGAAGAAAGAATTACACTTTTATATGCATCTATCCATTTTTTGAATGATATAGAACGAGCATTGGTATTACTCTATTTAGAAGATTTACCTTATAAAGACATTGCAGAAACATTAGGAATTTCTGAGGTAAATGCGCGTGTTAAAATGAATAGAGTAAAAATAAAATTAAAAGAAATAATGACTAAAATGGAACAATAATGGAGTTAGACGACTTAAAATCAATATGGAGTTCCATAAAAGAAGAAGATAAATTTGATAAAAATCAAATTTTTAATATGCTGAAGAAAAAGTCTTCAACAACAATAAAATGGTTATTTATTTTTACGTTTAGTGAATTTATTTTGTTTCTTTTTTACAACACATATATTATAATTTCCGGAGAGAATTTTTTTAATAATGATGTCAAAACTCTTGTAAAAAAGACAACAATAAATAATTATGAAATCGCATCAATATTTAATATAACTATAACCATAGCATTTTTAATTATAGCCTACCGCTATTACAAAAATATAAATCTCAACCAATCTGTTGTAAAACTTATAAACAACATTGTATCTTTCAGAAAATTAGTTAACCTATTTATATTTATAACAATATTTAGTTTAATATTATTTTCAGCACCGTTTTACTATGAATTAGGAGAATCCATTTATCTTACAAAACACATCAATGACAACAACCTTATCGCTGGAAATTCATCCGTTTTTGGCTGGATAGCAATCAGTGTTTCAATTGTTTTTATTATTTTTATTGGTGGTATTTATTATGCTTTAATTCACTTACTTTTTCTTAGAAAATTACAACACAACTTAAAAGAATTAAAAGAAATTAAATAATTAACTACTTTTTATCTTGAGATTATAAAAGTTTTAAAAAAAAAATCATATTTATTTTTAGGGCAATCCCT
>DJDD01000127.1:36658-39752 GCA_002430925.1 Flavobacteriales bacterium UBA5933 | reverse complement strand
TTTGAGACAGCCTCTTTTTATTTTCAATCTTCTCAAGATAAATTGAGATAAGAATATATGATATTGTTATTCCTGATAAATTTGCCATTAAGTCTACAAAATCAAAACTTCGATGTAAAAATGTTAAAATCCCTTGTAAAATTTCTATTAATAAACTTATTGAAAAAGGGATAATTATTAATTTAATCGAAAAAAATCTGTACGCATTAAATAACAAAATTGTCATCAATCCGAATAAACCAAAATGAACAATTTTATCAAAATTTTCTAACTTTAAGAATATTTCTAATTGCTTAATTGTTCCTAGTTTATTAAAATTTTCTTGCGGAAGTAGCGTTAGATAAAAAACTAACGCTACGTAAGCAAAGAATATTATTTTAGCTATTTTACTATGCACCGATTAAATCTTGGTATGCTGCTGCATCTAATAAAGAATCTAATTGAGCTGCATCTTCTACTTTTACTTTAATAATCCATCCTTTTCCGTAAGGATCAGTATTAATTAATTCTGGTTCTCCTTCTAATTCTGTGTTGAATTCGATTACTTCACCACCTATTGGCATGAATAAATCTGAAACTGTTTTTACTGCTTCTACAGTACCAAAAACTTCTTCTTGACCTAAAGTTTCTCCTTCTGTTTCTACATCAACATATACAATATCACCTAACTCTCCTTGGGCAAAAGCTGTAATACCAATAGTTGCTACATCTCCTTCTACAGAAACCCATTCGTGATCTTTACTGTACTTTAAATTGTTTGGAATGCTCATAATGTTTGTTTATTATTTTGTCTATTTATTAAAACGTAAAGGTAGCACTTAATCCCGTACGAATTTGAGAAATTGGATAAGCTGTTGAAATTTTATATTTACTCATTGTTTGATTCCAATAAAAACTTAAACTCAAATTTTGACTAATGCTATAATCTGCTGTTAATTTTAGGGTTGATATTCTTTGACCTCCTGTAACTTGAGAATCTCCATATAAACTAGTTGCTGTATCTGGATTTGCCACATCATCATAATTAAAAACAATTTTTCTAATGGTTGTTTTACTATCACGAATAGATAAATCTGCTCTTAGATTTAAATCACCTTTTATAGTTTTCTGATTTCCTTGGTAACGAATTTTCATTTTAAAATCTTTGAAAATATATCCTAATCCAAAAATAAATTCAGAACCATAATCCTCTGTATATGTATAATTGGTAGTACTTAAAGATATCAAACGATCTCTATTATATTGTGCACGTAATTGCATGTTATTACGAAAAGTTAAATCTGCTCCAATTAATGGTGAAAATTGTTCAATCATTGTAATTGCTCCAAAAATATTTTTTGCATAATAATTGCCATTTGCATCTTTACCTGTAACTTGACCACCTAATAATACATTTGAATCTAAAGAATAGTTAGGATTTGACTGTACACTTGAAGCTGTATAAGTAGATATATAAGCACTTGATATTTCTATATTATCAAAATACTTATTGACTATTGGAATTGATTTTAACCCTGTATATGCAACTTTCCAGTTCGGAAGTGGAATAGACCTATTATAACCTAATTTTGTAGAATTAGCGTTTTTACCTTGTACAGCTGATAAGAAAGCTGGTAAAAGAACATCTGCACTTCTTGCATTATATCCTTCATAATAACCCATAGCATCTTTTTGTGTAACTCCACGTGCCGTCCCTAAACGATTAGAAATAGTTTGTAAATTCGATAGGAACTGTTTAAATATTTCATCACCATTTTTGAATGAAGTATTAATACTTATTGTAGAAATATTTAGATTCACTAACTGATCTATATAAGGGTTTTCTTCCGTTAAATTAAATCCTGAATGATATATACGACTATCTTTCGATCGTAATGCACTAAGATCAACTCTAAGATTTGGTACAGGTTCTATTAACATTGTTCCTGTAAAATCAGATCCTTTTGTTAATTGATACGCTTCTGTCATCAATTCATCATTTACAATTAATCCTTTCTGAATTAATTGCCTTTTAATATCAAACTGAGTTCCGTAAACAAATCCTAAAGACGGTCCGTTTGATCCATTAACTCCGAAAAATCCAGGTTGATATAATAACCCTGGAATTACTGCACCATTACGTTGACTAAATGTTAAATTCGCACGTTTTAAAGATGATAAAACCATCCATCCATAATCTTTAACAGAAAATTTGTTTTTGAATTTATATTTTGCTTTTTTATTTCTTCTATTCTTTTTTGCAAAAAACTCTGTATAAACAGTATTTAAAGAATCAATTTCTGATTTTCTACCTCTTAATATAGAATCATAATGTTTGTAACCTTTAAATTCTTGATAGAATTTTGTAAAATCTAAATCACCGATATAATTAATAGAGTTGGAATTTTGAGCTGTTCCATTTCCTAAATTAGCAATACGAGTTAACGCATTCCCATTACTATCTAATACAGGATTTCCACTACTATCTAAAACATCAGTTTCAAATGTTCTACTTGCTGTAGAAGTAGCTATCCAGTTATAATTAGAAGTAAAACCGAACTCCATATTAATCCAGTTAAGGTAAGGAAAGTATCTTAATGGTAATTTATAATTTACTTGAAATTGTTGATCATATTGTATTGGACGACCAATTGTAAACATATTTTGCCATATTAACTTTTGATCTGCCTTTTGAAAATTAGTGCCATCATTTAATGTTATAGTAGATGAATTTAAATTTAATTTTAATGATTTAGTTAAATCAAACCCTAAACTATATTGCCAATTAAATAAAAAGTTATTACTATAAGTTGCATTAATAAGATTAGAACCTGAAGATCCAGTTAAATATTGACTTATATCTCTATATTGCCTTTCACTATAAGTTCTTGCAATTTCTGTACGGAATGAAAAAGTTGTAGGAATAGGATTTATATTAAACTCTCTAATAAATTGTAAGTATTTACTTGATTCTTGTTCTGGTTGTACAGCTCTCCATTTTTTAAAGGGTTGATAAGATTTTCCTTTAAAAGCAAAATTGTAGTTTACTGATGCCCTCATCTGCTGAGTAATATTATATTCAGTATAGACATCTCTATAATAATTATCAGAATAC